>JAYTDB010000134.1:0-13502 GCA_043736135.1 Rickettsiales bacterium | reverse complement strand
AAGCCGAAGGATCCCTCTACTTCGCTCGGGATGACACAGCAAAACTACTGGCTTTTTTATCAATATTATGTTACACTTAAATTTCGCGCACATTCGATGCGCGCAAGTAAAATAAGTCATAGGAAATCCCATGCAAATTCAAGTATCTGGTAAAAACGTAGAAGTTGGTGAAGCACTCCGCTCGCACATGCAGTCGCATGTAGATGAGCATGTAAATAAATATATTGATCGTGTAAACGGTATCCAGATTGTTGTTTCTAAAGACGCGCATTTGTTCCGCGTGGATATTACGGGTAATGTTGGTACGCATGCAGGTTTTGTGGTGCGCTCGCGCGGCGAATCATCGGATGTGTATGCCGCATTTGATGAGGCATTGGCAAAAGTGAGTAAGCAATTGCGTCGTTATAAACGTAAAATTACTAGCCATCAAAAAGATGGTGATTTAGATGCAATGCCAGAATTGCGTAGCGTAAAGGGACTTAAAAGCGTGTTGCAACCCGAAGCAGGTGAAGCGGATGAAGGTCAGTCAGGTTTGATTATCGCAGAAAAAGCAACCGATATTGACACGCTGACAGTATCGCAAGCGGTGATGAAAATGGATTTGCAACATCTGCCTGCGTTGATGTTCTTTAATAAAGCACACGGTCAATTAAACGTGGTGTATCGTCGTGAAGATGGTAATATTTCGTGGGTTGATCCAGAAGGTAAAGCTGCTTAATGTTGATTCGTGTTAAAAACATAAAACTATTCACGCTTATCGGTGTGCATGATTGGGAGCGCACCGAGCAACGCCCGCTAAATGTCAGTTTGCTGATTGATTTTGATCATACCAAAGCTGTGGAAACGGATTCGGTTGAACATACGTTTGATTACGCGCTGATTGAAAGTGGTATTGTCGCGGATATGGCAACGCGGCAGTTCCAGCTTCTGGAGTCTGCCGCCGAGCATGTTTGCCGTTTGATGTTTGGCAATGAGCTGGTGCGCGAGGTGACTGTGGAAATCGAAAAGCCAGGCATTATGCGATTTGCCGAGTCGGTGTCCGTCATTCATTCGATGACGCGGGAATAGGTGCGCTATGAAACTGGTTCTTGTAACAGGAATGTCGGGAGCCGGAAAAAGTGTAGCCCTCAAAACGCTGGAAGATTCTGGTTTTGAGGCGATTGATAACGTGCCGCTTGCCTATTTATCCGATATTGCCGCGTCGGGTGCGCGGATGAATAACTTGGTGATGGCGGTGGATATTCGTAGCCGTGATTTTACGGCAGCTAAATTTATCAAGCAGATACACGGTTTACGTAAAAAAACCGATATTGATTTTTCGCTATTATATTTAGATTCGGATGATGAGGCGTTGCGCCGCCGCTATACTGAAACGCGCCGTCGTCATCCGTTGTCGGAAGATCGCACAGTGATGGACGGCATCTCGCATGAGCGTGCATTGATTGAAGAATTGCGCGAAGAGGCGGATTTTGTACTCGATACGTCGGAAACCTCGGCGTCTGATTTAAAGCGCATTATCAGCCAGCAATTTGGCGATGTTGATAAACATTTGTCGATTGCTGTGACATCGTTTTCATTCCGTCGTGGCGTCCCGCGTGAGGCGGATATGGTGTTTGACGTGCGGTTCTTGCGTAACCCGCATTACGACCCCGTACTCAAAGAAAAAACGGGCATGGACGCAGATGTGGGGGCGTATATTCAGGAAGATGTGGATTATGCGGCATTTGAAAAACGCTTGCAGGAATTTGTACTACCACTGCTTCCTCGTTATAAAGATGAGGGCAAACATTATCTGACAATCGCTATTGGTTGCACAGGTGGTCAGCACCGTTCAGTTTTCATTACTGAGCAGTTGGCGGAGATGTTGCATGAAGAAGGATATGATGTGACCATTCGCCATCGCGATGTAGTCACTATCACTTAATTCTGCTATGACTTGCTGCGTCTAAAAAAACCTAAGGAGGCGTTATGTCTCAGACACTCGTTCCGATTCCAGAACAATTCAAAAAAGATGCCTATATCACATCGGAATTATACGGTGCGATGTATGGCGAATCACTAAAAACGCCTGATGCGTTTTGGGCGGAGCAGGCGAGCGAATTCGCATGGCGCAAAACATGGCATACGGTAAAAGACGTCAATTTTAATCTGCAGACAGCACCCATTTCCATTAAGTGGTTTGATGGCGGAAAATTAAATATTACCGAAAATTGCATCGACCGACATTTGCCGACGCACGCCAATCGCACGGCATTTATTTGGGAAGGTGATAACCCAAATGATTCCAAACATGTTACCTATCAGCAGCTATCGGACGATGTCTGCAAGCTCGCCAATGCCCTTAAAAATCGCGGTGTAAAAAAAGGCGACCGCATCACGATTTATCTGCCGATGATTGTTGAGGCAGCGATTGCGATGCTCGCCTGCGCGCGGATTGGCGCGGTGCATTCGGTGGTCTTTGGCGGCTTTTCTGCCGAAGCGTTAAAGGGGCGGATTGAGGATTGCGGTAGCACAGTCATTATTACTGCCGATGAGGGCATGCGGGGCGGCAAAGTAATTCCGCTGAAGGCCAATGTGGATGCGGCTATTGTTGGCATGAAAGATATTAGTAGCGTGATAGTGGTCAAGCGTACGGGTGGCGCGGTTGTGTGGAATGATGCGCATGATGTTTGGTATCACGAAGTGACGCAAAATGTTGCGGCGGATTGCCCACCTGAAATTATGGATGCGGAAGATCCGTTATTCATCCTCTATACCTCAGGCTCAACGGGAAAACCCAAAGGCGTGCTGCACACTATTGGCGGCTATATGGTGTGGGTTGGGCTGACGTTTAAATGTACGTTTGATTATAACCCCTCCACCCGTAGCCATCACCCTAACCCTGATCGCTCACTCGCGCTCAGCCCTAATGGGGAGGGGAATGACATCTTCTGGTGTTCGGCAGATGTCGGCTGGGTGACGGGGCATAGCTATTGCGTCTATGGCCCGCTGCTGAATGCGGCGACGTCGCTGCTTTATGAAGGCGTGCCAAATTATCCCGATTGGTCGCGCTTCTGGCAGGTCATCGATAAACATCAGGTGAGCATTTTTTACACCGCACCAACGGCGATTCGTGCGATTGCGCGTGAGGGTGACGAATATGTGCTTAAAACGTCTCGCAATAGTTTGCGGTTGATTGGCAGCGTGGGCGAGCCGATTAATCCTGAAGCATGGTTGTGGTATTATCGCGTGGTGGGGCAGGAGCGCTGCCCCGTGATTGATACATGGTGGCAGACCGAAACAGGCGGGCAGATGATGATGACGATGCCCGGTGCACATGCGATGAAACCTGGGGCGGCGGGCTTTCCGTTTTTTGGTGTGCAGCCGGTGATACTCGACGCGCAAGGCGTGAAGCTGAACGGTGCGTGTGAAGGATTGCTGTGCATGGCGGATAGTTGGCCAGGGCAGGCGCGCACGGTATATGGCGATCATGCGCGGTTTGAACAAACCTATTTCTCGCAATATGCGGGTTATTATTTCACGGGTGATGGTGCAAAGCGCGATGCTGATGGCTATTATTGGATAACAGGGCGGGTGGATGATGTGCTGAACGTTTCAGGTCACCGCATCGGCACCGCGGAAGTGGAAAGCGCGCTCGTAGGGCATGCGCATGTGGCAGAAGCGGCGGTGGTTGGTTTCCCACATGACATTAAAGGCCAAGCGATTTATTGCTATGTGACATTGTCGGCGGGGCTTTCGGGTAGCGATGCGATTACCAAAGAATTGAAAGATTGGGTGCGAAAAGAAATTGGCCCATTTGCAACGCCAGATGTGATTCACTACACGCCGCAATTGCCGAAAACACGTTCGGGAAAAATCATGCGGCGCATCTTGCGGAAAATCGCCGAGGGGGATGTGTCGAATTTAGGAGATATCTCAACCCTCACCAACCCTGAAATCGTCGAAGAGCTGATAAAGGGCAAAGCCTAGCGGTTGCGATGAGGGCCAGCAAAGTGAGGTTTATCTGGGTGGCCACCTTGCTCATTCTGTGCAAGTGCAGGCGTTTTGGGCGCTACAACGGTAGCATGCCCGTATTTATCAGGCACAATATCTTTGCCTGCAAACATTTGTGCAAGCTCTGCGTCGGAAACTTGATGGCTAGCCGATTTCCCAGCGCTGTGCTGCACGTGTTGTGGGTGCTCTGTCACTTGTTTTTCGATACCAACTTTGGCGGTGTTTAATTGCTCAGTGAGAGATTTTAGTCCATTGTTTTGAACGAAATTACCAACAGCATCTACTTTTAGCATAACGGGCGTATCAAGTTGTTGCTCAACGGTGTGACCATCTTTTAAGGTGATATTTGCTTTGTAAACTTTGAATTCGCCATTTTTCTCAAACTGTCCATCCCCCTCAGTTGATAGGGTCTTGAACTGATCGCGTCCGACTACGCTGATGCCGCTTTCAAGCGCATGTGTTTCCATGCCGCCTTCTTTACCCAGTGTTTGCATTTGCCCATATTCGTTAGCATGGCTACGGCCATGGCCGAGCCCATCTTGTTTGCGGTGGAGCAGGCTATTTACAAAACCATTGCCATCATCTAACAGCGTGCCACCAGCCAATGCACCAAGGGCGAGACCTATGATGGTCGTTAAAATGCCGCCCTCAGGAAATAACATGGATGCGAGCATCATGCCGCCCGCCGCACCGCCAAGTGCGCCTTTGTTTTCCCAAAGACCGCCAAATAATTTTCCAAAAAATCCTTTTATCTGTTCCATGTGCCTAATGTCTGTTGGTTATTTTGCTTTTGCTGTTGTTGCTGCTTTGTTTACTGCAGCAGATAGACCGTGGTCAGTATAGGCAACATTTTTATCATTTTCTTTATTGCCATCTTGATTGATGTCGCCACCTTTTATCATCGCTGTTCTTTTTAAGATTTCCGCTAATTTGGCATCTGTTGCGTTGTCTTGTGTGTCAACTTTTCCTGTTTGATCTAACTTAAGCTCAATAGGTGTATCCAAGCGTATAGTGTGGGTAGCGTTATCGCTGCCTGTTAGCTGCATTTCATTAATCACAAGTTTTCCATCTTTTACTAAGCCTGAAATTTTAGCTGCTTCTTGCCCTGTTGCTGGGTCGCGTATTAATATATTTGATGGAGCAGCCTTTTCAGTATTTTGGTTTTGACCAGCGCCCGCGCCTTCTTTTTGTTGGTTTTGGCCATCTCCTTGGGATTTATCTTTTTTATCACCGAACATGTTGTTTGCCAGTCCGCCGAGCATACTATCTTTACCGTCCATCATCGCGCCGATAACGAGTGCGGCGATTAAGGCGAGGATAGCCGCAATCGGACCGCCTATCATGCCGACTACTGCGGCAATGCCTACGCCCAGAAGTGTTTTGCCATTTTTAGAGAAGAAATTTCCGCTGGCATCATCAACATCGCCGGCCGTTTCTTTTGCCGTATTAATTGCCCCACCAATAGCATTTTGAGTATCCATGCCTACTGCCGCATTGATAGTTTTGCCAGTGTCAGTCGTATCCATAAATCCTTTGGCTGTTTTTTCAACATCCGCTGAAACTTGTCTGCCGCCTGCTTTTGCCGTAACAAGAAACTGTTCAAATGATTCCACCGCGCCATCTTTAGTGTTGTTGAGTTTTGCTCCATATTCTTGCAGCAATTTTTGCGCGTCACCTGTTACGGTGCCATCATTGATAGACTTCATGAAATTATCAAATACACTGCCAGCCATAACCTTATTCCTTATAAAAACCTTTTCTCATAGTCTTACTATCTCATATTTGCCGCCACTATCAAAGTGAAGCTTGTGTGACACGCAGGGGTAGTCTGGCTCATCATATGTCAGAATTGTTACAGTTTGGTGAACGGACGGAAATACAAAGAGAATCTTCATGTCATCCTGCTGATTTTGTTAAAAATCGAGCAGAATCTAGGTGTTATTAAGCTGGATACTGCTCGATTTGCTTTGCAAATCAGCAGTATGACGAGGGGTGGGGGGATTTGTTTTGTAAGACCAGACAGCACCACTCTCCATCATTAAATTCCTGTATTATATGAAAATTTGCGGCATGAAAGGCGTCTCTGATCGAATCTATCTGCCAAACGAGGATGCCTGATAACAGTATAACCCCTTGAGATGTAATTAAAGTTCGGAAATCTTGTGCCATCGCCACCTGCCATTGTGCCAGTAAATTGCCAATAATCAGCTCAAAAGGCGCGGTTTGCTTGATGGTGGGGTGCTTAACCCCATCGCTGCGGAGCACAGTAATGTCGCTTTCGGGCGCAAATTGGGCGATATTCGCCTGAATATCCGCGATGGCATTGGGTGAAATATCGCAAGCGAGCACGCGTCCACCCCAAATATGGCTGGCGGTGAGGGATAATATGCCATTGCCACAGCCGATATCGAGGATAGTTTGTGGCTCGATTCGATCTTCCAGCCATTCCAATGCCGTGAGCGCAAGGCGGGTGGAGGAATGCAAGCTCTGGCTATCAATAAAAATCGGCATAATAAACAGTATTTTAATCTTATCGCGTTAAAATAACATCATGTTTAGCACATTATTAAGGCTTAGTGTGTAAAAAGGCTGGTAATAGCAAAAAATGACATTCGCACGGGAACTATGAAAAAACGCATTCTAATTGTCGAGGATAATGACCTCAACTTGAAGCTCTTCCGCGATTTGCTCAACGCGCATGGCTATGAAACCATTGAAACCAAAGAAGGTTTAGAGGCGATTACGCTGACGAAGCGCGAGCGGCCTGATTTGGTGTTGATGGATATTCAGTTGCCAGAAATTTCAGGTTTAGATGTAACGCGCCGCATTAAAGCGGATGAATCCATTCGTGATATTCCGATTATCGCAGTGACGGCATTTGCGATGAAAGATGACGAAGAAAAAATTCTTGCTGCAGGTTGTCAGGCATATTTATCAAAGCCGATTTCGATTATGTCGTTCCTTGCAACGGTGCGGCATTATTTAGGCGAAGAGGCGGTGGCCTGATATGACAGCGCAAATTTTAGTGGTTGATGACGTTCCAGCCAATATTAAAGTATTAGAAGCCAAGCTGACCAGTGAATATTACGATGTGATTACCGCAAAAGACGGTTATGAAGCGATTGCTATCGCTAAAAAAAGCAAACCAGATTTGATTCTTCTTGACGTGATGATGCCTGGGATTGATGGTTTTGAAACGTGCAAAAAACTCAAAGAAGATGCGGAGATTGCGCATATTCCTGTGGTGATGGTAACCGCATTATCCGAAAAATCGGATAGGCTTAAAGGGCTGGAGGCAGGCGCAGATGATTTTCTCACCAAGCCGATTAACGACATGGCGTTGCTTGCGCGCGTAAAATCATTGGTGCGGATTAAAATGTTGCTCGATGAGTTGCGCTTGCGCGATAAAACCAATCTGCAGATGGGGCTTGAGGTTGTTGATAACAGCCTTATTTCAGACATTAGTGGCACGCGTATTTTATTGGTCGATGACGATCAAGTGCAAGGCAAGCAAATCGTATCAAAATTGCAAGAGCTCCATAAAATTGATTGGGAGCAAGACCCCAGCGCGGTAGTGGCCAAAGCAAAAACAGGTGATTACGATATCATTCTCATGAGCACCGAACTGGTTGGTGCGGATGGATTGCGAATTGCATCGCAAATAAAATCGATGGAAGAAACGCGTAACGTTCCTGTGTTGGTGATGGTCGATGAAGATGATTCGCGCTTGATGTTAAAAGCGCTGGAGATGGGCATCAACGACTATATGACGATGCCGGTGGATCGTAACGAGATGACTGCGCGGGTGCGTACGCAAATACGCCGCAAGCGTTATCAAGAGGCGTTAAAAGCACAATATCAAAAAAGCGTATCAATGGCGGTGACTGATGGTTTAACGGGTTTGTATAACCGTCACTTCCTCAACAACCATTTGACAAACATGGTGCGTCAGGCGCTTGGTGATGGCAAACATCTATCCGTGATGATTATGGATATGGACCATTTTAAAATGGTCAACGATACGTATGGTCATGATGTTGGTGATAAGGTGTTAAAACAATTATCGCAGATTATTTTAAAGACATCGCGTGCGACCGATTTGGTGGCGCGATTTGGTGGCGAAGAATTTGTAATTTTAATGCCAGAAACAGATGATGCTGCGGCGTTAAATGGCGCGAATCGTATGCGTGAAGCGGTGGAATCAACTCCGTTTATTATTGATGATGCAGGTGGAACGATTCAAAAAACCATCAGCATTGGTGTTGCTAATATTCATCCCGATGGCGATAGTGCTGATGCGATTATGAAGCGTGCGGATGAAGCACTTTATGGCGCAAAACATGGTGGCCGCAATCAGGTGAAGGTTGCCAAGCAGATGCTGCCTAAGGGCTGGTAATAGTCATTCTGCGAGCTGCTTGCGGCTGCGCAGAATCTCGTCATTATAATACTGAGATCCTGTGCTCATGCTACGCATGAGCACAGGATGACGGCTTTCATAATACTATAACTACAGGCGCGTGGTCAGATGGTTTTTCTAGTCCGCGCAATTTTTTCTCTACACGATAACCGCTCATGCAATCTGCCGCTTGTGGTGATAGCAGCAAATGATCGATGCGTAACCCATCTTCTTTTTCAAACGCGCCCGCGCGGTAATCCCACCAGCTGAATGTGTGATCGTTTGCCAGCAATGCCGCATCATATATGCCTATATTGGTCATCGTGCGCCAACGTTTTCGCACTTCATCATGCGTAAGGACGCTGCCTACCCACGCGCTGGGAATTGCCACATCTGCATCAGTTGGCGCGATGTTATAATCGCCGCCAATAATGATTTTTTCATCGTAACTACGCAGTGTTTTTACGTGCGCAAGCAGCGCATCGAGGAACTGTAATTTATAAGCAAACTTATCAGAATCCGCTGTTTGCCCATTGACCACATAAACCGACACGACCCGCACTACATTATCTGCAGGACCCGTTACAGCCTCTATGTAGCGGGCATGTTCATCGGTATAGTTGGGGATGCCACGTGTGATGTCATCAATCGGAAATTTGGAAAGAATCGCAACACCGTTATACGTCTTTTCGCCATGCATCGCGATGTTGTAGCCGAGTTCTTCAATCTCCATGAACGGGAATTGGTCTTCGGTGCATTTCAATTCCTGCAACAAAAGCACATCAGGCTTATCCTCGCGTAGATATTGCGTAAGGTGCTGCAAGCGCGAGCGGATCGAGTTGACGTTCCACGTCGCGATAATCATTACAAAGAAACTGAAAAGCTATTGCCGCAACCGCATTTTGCGGTGGCATTCGGGTTTTTGATAGAGAAACCTGCTTGGGCGAGGTCTTCGGTGTAATCTAAAACTGAGCCCGCGAGCATACCGAGCGACACCTCGTCGATGATGGCTTCAGCACCATCTTTTGCGATGATGGAATCATCGTCATTCACGCCTTTATCATCGAGCGCGAATTTATATTGAAAACCAGAGCAGCCGCCGCCATCCACCGCCACGCGGAAACGCAAATTCGGATTGGCTTCTTTTTGTTGCAGATACACAATACGCGCCGCAGCCGATTCAGTGAGCGTAAACGCTTGCGGGGGCAGGGCAGTGCCAGATGTGTCGGTGCTTATTTGCATAGGTACATTATGGGGCGAAAAGCTCGCTTTTGCAAGTGGTCTTGTCATCTATTCAGTTATCCTCTAATATTACCCCCATGAACAACCTCGCTCCTTATGCTTGCCACACGGAACAGACTCACGGACGGCTTTATGCCGAGGCCGAAAGCAGCAGCCGAAGCTGTTTTCAGCGTGATCGTGACCGCATTATCCATTCCACGGCGTTTCGTCGTTTGGAGTATAAAACACAGGTATTTGTCAACCATGAGGGCGATCATTACCGCACGCGGCTGACCCACAGCCTTGAAGTATCGCAGATGGCGCGTTCAATTTGCCGTAGTTTACAACTTAATGAGGATTTGGCGGAAGTATTGGCGCTGGCACATGATTTGGGGCACACGCCGTTTGGCCATGCCGGTGAAGATGGGCTGGCTGAGGCTATGAAACCGTATGGTGGTTTTGACCATAATGGACACACGCTGCGGCTGATTACCAGCCTTGAGCAAAAATATGCTGATTTTGATGGCTTGAATTTGACATGGGAAACGCTGGAAGGCGTTGCCAAGCATAATGGCCCGCTTTTGGGCGAGCATGTGTCGCGCTCCATCGCGGAATATAATGAGCGGCATGATTTGGAGCTGCATAGCTATGCGAGTCTGGAGGCGCAGGTGGCGTCGCTGGCGGATGATATTGCCTATAACAATCATGATATTGATGATGGTTTGCGGGCTGGGCTGTTTACGATTGCCGATTTGTCGGCGGTGCCGACCATTGCAGCGGTATTTAATGACGTAAAAGAAATTTATCCGGTGGCGTCGGAGCCGCGGATTATTCACGAATCCATCCGCCGCATCATCAATAAAATGGTGACGGATTTGGTGACCGTATCGCGCAAGAATATCGTTGATTCGGGCGTAAAAACCGTGGAAGAGGTGCGCGCGCTTGGCCGCCCACTGATTGCGTTTTCGGATGAAATGACCGCGCAAAATCGCGAGCTAAAAGCGTTCTTGATGGCGCGGATGTATCGTCATTATAAAGTCAACCGCATGTCGAGCAAAGCCAAGCGCGTGGTGGCTGAATTATTTCACTTTTTTCTTACCGAACCGGAATGTTTGCCTACGAGCTGGCGCGCGCTGACCGATAAGCCAAGCACTACCAAAACGGCGCTTGCTGTGGCGGACTTTATTGCGGGCATGACCGACCGTTTTGCGCTCGACGAGCATCGCCGCATCTTTGATGTGCAAGCGCGGAGCTGGTTAGGAAAATGACGGTAAATCTTAGTGGCTAAGCCGCTTAGATTCCCGTCATCCCGTGCTTGACACGGGCTCCAGAAATAGATGGATTCTGCTCGATTGCAAGCAATCAGCAGAATGACAAAGAGAAAAATAACGTTAAATCATCCTTAAGTATTTTACGCTACACAGGATTCGTGAGAATAGAACCCGCACTAACATCTGACTTATTTATGCAGGCCATGGCGGCGGATGCGATGTTGCCTAGTCGCCTGCGATTGCTGATGCAGCTTCGTAATTCTGGCATACGCGATACGGCGGTGCTTTCTGCCATTGAACAAATTCCGCGCGAAATGTTTGTCGATGAAAATTTTCGTGACCATGCCTATGATGATACGGCGCTACCGATTGCCCAAGGCCAGACGATCAGCCAGCCTTCGGTTGTAGCTTTGATGACGCAGGCGTTGGAGTTGACAACGCGGATGCGCGTGCTGGAAATTGGCACTGGGTCTGGCTATCAGGCGGCGATATTATCAAAATTGGCGCGGCGTGTTTACACTATTGAGCGCCACAAAGAATTATTGGTTTTAGCAGAATCGCGCTTTCGCGAACTCGGATTACATAATATCATCACCATGCGTGGTGATGGGTCTAAAGGCTGGAAAGAAGCTGCTCCGTTTGAACGTATTTTGGTGACGGCGGCAGCAGCTGAAGTGCCACAAATTTATATCGATCAACTAGCAAATGGCGGCGTAATGGTTATTCCCGTGGGTGAAACGGTGGCAGACCAAACGCTGATACGTTTGCGTAAATCTAAAGAGGGCGAAGTGCAGCGCGAAACATTGATGAGCGTGCGTTTTGTACCCCTTATAAAGGGCTAATATTATGCGACTATCACGAGTTTTATCATCCGTTGTTTTATCATCTTTTATTCTTTCTGCTTGTACACAAGCGCCCGCACAAGTGCAGGTGCGCGGCGATCAAAGCTATAACCGTGCGAACGGGGCATATCACACGAACGGCGGTTATTATAACGGCAGTAGCGAAACCACTCAGGATGCCTATGTGCCACCTGTTTCCGTATCCAATAATGCGGGGGTGAGCAGCGGCGGTATTCAGGTGAATGATTTGTCATCACCAGCACCGCAAGCGCAAGCGATTCAATCACAACCACTCCAATCACAAGCTGTGCAATCGTCACAGTCACCCTTCCAAACGCAAGCGCAGAGCGATGCAAAGGCAGGCGTAAACGCATGGACGGGAAAACCGCGTGGTGATGAGCCGCAAGCCGCAAGTGGTGCGGCAGCACCAGCGCCAGCAGGTGGGCATTATATTTGGCCGGTATCGAGCAAAAAAGTGGTGTCAAATTTCGGCAGCAAAGGCGATGGCAAGGCAAATGACGGTATTGATATCGCGGCTGACCAAGGCGAGCCTGTATGGGCGGTTGCGGACGGTGAAGTGGTGTATGCTGATAACTCGCTTAAAGGCTACGGCAACATGGTGCTCGTCAAACATAAGGGCGGTACAACCAGCACTTACGCGCATTTGTCGCGCAAAGCAGTAGAAAAATATGACCGCGTGAAACAAGGTGATATACTTGGCTATGTTGGCACGACGGGGAATGTGAAATCACCGCAGCTTTATTTCGCGGTGCGTGAAGGTACAACCGCTGTTGACCCACAAAAATATATCGGGAAGTAAACGTGACTTCCATCGTTTGGTTGCGGCGTGATTTGCGTCTGTATGACCATGCCGCACTGGCAATGGCACTGGAAAAATCAGATGATATTCAACCTATTTTTGTTTTTGATAGCGAGATTCTTGCACGCTTTCCAAACCCGCAAGACAGGCGGCTTACATTCATCGCAGAGACATTATGCGCGCTGGATGCTGAGCTTAAAAAGCGTGGCGGCGGCATATTGGTATTGTTTGGCAAAGCAACCGAAATACTTCCCAAACTCGCGCAATCTTTTTCTGGTGAAGTGTTTGTAGCGGAAGATTTTGTAGTGGAAACGCGCGCGCGCGATGCTGCGGTTGCTAAGCAGTGCAAACTTACGGTTGTCAAAGATCATTTGATTTTTTCACCTGCACAAATTTTGAAAGAGGACGGCACGCCGTTTAAAGTATTCACGCCTTATTCAAAGCAGTGGATACGACGGCTTACGCCAAGCGATTTTACTGAATATCCAGTTTTGGATGCAGGGCGTTATGCGGATTGCAATGCCACAACAAAACAAGCGGTGGCAGCAGGTTTGAAAGTGATTTCATTGTCGGGCGGTGCAGCTTCATTGCTTGCACAAATTGGCTATGAACAAATGGATATCAGTGAGTGGCCAATTACAAATATGCGTGAAAAATTGGCGGATTTTATAGCACATAAAGCCGCGAATTATAAAAATATGCGCAACATGATGGCACTGGACGGCACCAGCCGTATTTCTCCTTATTTGCGTTTTGGGCAGGTTTCCATTCGCGAGGCTGTGCGCTTATGTGTTGAAAACGGCATGGCAGAAACATATTTGACAGAGCTAATCTGGCGCGAGTTCTACGCGATGATTTTGTTTCATTACCCAGAATCTGCGCATACCGAATGGAACCCGAAATATCGCGGTGTGCTTGCTTGGTCGCGTGATGAAACGGTGCTGAACGCTTGGAAGGAG
>JAYTDB010000133.1:0-3784 GCA_043736135.1 Rickettsiales bacterium | reverse complement strand
AGCGCTGAGTATATTCATAAACGCATTCGCGCGGAACTCGGCTTTGGTCATGAAGATGCGCGTGATATGAAACAAATGCTGAAACAAGGCTATCGCGGTTCGCGCTATTCGTTCGGCTATCCTGCTTGCCCGCGTTTGGAAGATCAGGAAATGCTGCTGCGCTTACTTGGTGCCGAGCGTATCGGTGTTGAGCTGTCGGATGAATATCAACTCCACCCCGAGCAATCAACCTCAGCCATTGTCGTGCATCATCCTCAAGCGAAATATTTCAACATTTAGTATCTTTATCCCGAGCGTAGCCGAGGGATCTGCGCTCGAATAACATAGCCATAGTAATCTAATTTTAATTAGATATATGTATGGTCATATTCAAATCATTTTAGGTGGCTCACATGACTGATGTAGCAGAATTTAAAATTATATATGACGGTGCAGCATTAAAAACACATTCGATGGATGTTCGGTCTTTAGCACCCGCCCTATTAGCTTTTGGTAATTTATTTGATGAGGCAAATAGGGTTCTCGACGGCAATAAAACCAGTATAAAGCTTCAAGTTAAAGCAACTGCCCCTGGCTCTTTTGATATTTTATTTCTTTTAGACCAATCGGTCGCCTCTCAAATAACCAGCTTTCTTTCAGGTGATAAAGTAACTGCTGTAACAAATTTGATAGCATTGATTGGATTTGGAACTGCGACTGGATTTACATTTTTAGCACTAGTTCGCAGATTAAAAGGTCAAAGGCCTTCAAAAATCACTGACTTAAAAAATGGACAAATTCAAATTGAGTTTGGAGAAGACTCATTTGTGGTTCCAGTAGAACTAATGCGGCTATATCAAGATATAGGCGTAAGAAAAGCAACAGAAGAGATTTTAGCCCCACTCAAAAATGATGGGATAGATACTTTTAAAGTAATTGATGCTAATTCTGTAATCATTGAAACCATTATAAAAGAAGAAATAATTTTCTATGATCTTCCTGAATTAAAGGATGAGGTTATTTTAGAAACAGAGCACGAGGCAGCCTATTCGATTGTTGCGCTTGCGTTCAAAGAAGATAATAAATGGCGCCTATATGATGGCAGCGGAACTATAAGCGTTACTGTAAGTGATGAGGACTTCCGTTACAAGGTTGATAATAATTTGATAGCTTTCAGCAAGGGGGATATCCTTATTTGTAAAGTAAAAACAATTCAATACAGGACGAACTCTGGTCTAAAAACTGAATATGAAGTGCTTAAAGTCAAAGAGCATCGTCCCGCTGCAAGGCAATTATTGCTCTTTGGGCCAGATGATTCCACTACCTAACTCTCCGCGCCAGTGTCAGCACATTCACTTGTGATGCACCTGCTTTGAGCAAGGCTTTGGTGCAATGGTGAAGCGTTGCACCCGTCGTCATCACATCATCCACCAGCAAGATGGATTTACCCTTGATATTGCCCGCATGTTTAGGGTTTACCGAAAACGCCCCGCGCACGTTATCCTCGCGCTGTTTTTTGGTTAGACCCGTTTGTTGCTCGGTCGCGCGGGTACGTTTTAATCCATCTAGCATCAATGGTTTTTGCACAAATTTAGCAAGCATCGAAGCCAGCAATGCCGATTGATTATATCGTCGTGACACAAACCGCCAATAATGTAACGGTACCGGAATAATCAAGTCACTGGCTAGAATTAATTCGTTGCCCGCCTTGGAAAGCCACGGGCCATACACCTTCGCCAAATAGGTATCGTCCTGATATTTGAGTTTCAGCACCAAACGCTTGCTATGTTCATTATACACAAACGCCGAACGCGCCCGCGAATAAGGCGGATGCTCCTGCAAACACTCGCCGCACAACGTATGCACATCCACCGCATATTCAAACGGCAGCCCGCAACAAGCACACATCGGATCACTGATAAAGGCTATCGCCTCCCAGCATGTCAGGCACAGTGTGCCATGGGTCGGCACGCGCGACTCACAATTCAGGCATTGCGGCGGGAAAATGAGATTGAGTAGTTGCATGGTTTTGCTTATAACATGTCGCTATGACAAATCCCATCATCTTTGACCGCAAACGCTATTTACACCATCTGACCCGCGCATCGGCTGCACCAGAGGAATTCCTGCTGCGCGAGCTGGCTGATAGGCTCTGTGAGCGGCTGCTGGACATGAGCCGCGAATTCCCTGATACGCTGGTGATTAGCCCGCTGCCTGCAGTAGTTGCAGACTATATCCCCGCATCGGCGGGCGTGAAAAACATCATCCAGCATGCTGAGAGCGAAGAAGAAATATTGCCTTTTTCAGAAAACCAGTTTGACTTGCTGATTCATTGTGGCGGTTTGCATTGGGTGAATGATTTGGCGGGTATGCTGATTCAAATTCAGCGCGTGCTGAAGCCAGATGGTTTGTTTTTGGCGATGATTCCGGGTGGTGAAACCCTGAAAGAATTACGGCAAAGTTTTGAAGCTGCCGAGATGATTGCACGCGGCGGCATCAGCCCGCGTGTGTCGCCATTTGTCGATATTCGTGATGCGGGAGCATTGCTGCAACGGGCGGGCTTTGCGCTGCCTGTGGTCGATAGCCAGCCACTTACCGTTGCCTATGAACATCCGCTCAAACTCTTACGGGAACTGCGCGCGATGGGACAGACCAATGCGCTGCTGGAAAGCGCGAAACATTTCACCCCTTGCTCGCTGATGATGCAGATGGTCAACGAGTATTTTCAGAAATTCACTCGCGAAGAAGATGGGCGTATTGCCGCCACATTCGAGCTGATAACGATGACCGCATGGAAACCGCACGCATCACAACAGCAGCCACTTGCACGCGGTAGCGGCAAGACACATCTCACGGATATTTTGTAAATTATTGGATGGTTGTAGCCTCTCATGGAAGAGAGTTTTGGTGACCCTACGGAATCAACATTGATTCAATAGCACATTGATGTATATAGATTTTCTAAAAATGGCCGCAAAAATATGCTGTCATTTGTGCTGTCAAAATCCTCGGTTACTGGCGGTCACAGGCGAACAGCGGCGGACAAAAAAAGAGGTGCTACAATGTGAAGACGGATTCGGGACTCGAACCGGTGTTGCCATATTCAATCAAGAGGTCTGATGAAACTACATTAGATAATAGTTGTAATAGGAATTAATCTTTGCATGTCCACTAAGCGTACCATCATATTTACTCAGCAATCAATGCGTAGAAAGCAATGGTGGTGGGGAAAGTGCGTTGCTGTCTTTAAGTTTTTAGACTATTTCAAAGATCAGGGTATTCTCACAAAGATTTGGAAGCGAGAAATAGATGAAATTTATTACAAAGATTTCAACGCTTTTAAAACCAAGATACCGCTTCACTCGTGCATCAATTGGAAAGTGGCTTAGAAAGCTGCGCAAAAAACAAAAGTATACTCAGGCTGTTGCTTGGCATTGGATTTATTGGAAAGTATTTGGATTCAAGAAATGGCAGATGAAAAACCGATTTTATATTTTTGCATTTGCAATAATTTTATACATTGGTCTAAGCATTTATCTGCAACCTCATTTGCAAAGTAAGATAGAGCCTTATTTTACTGATAAGGGATACAAACACCTTTCTGACCTGAAATCTATATTCCTTGCTCTTGGCGGTGCATTGATCGGTGCGGCTGCAATAGCTTTCTCACTGGTTATGTTTGCTATGCAGGTCAATGTTGATCGAATGCCCCATGGATTATTCCGTAGATTTAGCACGGATATGCGGCTTATGACGGCATTTAGTGCAACATTTGCCTTGGCAATAATGATAGCGGGCGTGTCAC
>JAYTDB010000132.1:0-9219 GCA_043736135.1 Rickettsiales bacterium | reverse complement strand
ATATAATCCTGCGTCTGGCGGTTCTTTGGTGCGCTGAAAATCTGTTCTGTAGCACCCGATTCCACCACTTTACCCATATGAAAAAAGCAGGTTTGCTGCGACACACGCGCCGCTTGCTGCATCGAATGGGTCACGATGATAATGGTGAAATTATTTTTCAGCTCAGAAATCAATTCTTCTACTTTTGCTGTAGCAATCGGGTCGAGCGCCGAGCATGGCTCATCCATCAAAATAATATCAGGCGATACGGCGATGGTGCGCGCAATGCACAAGCGCTGTTGCTGACCACCGGATAAACCCGTTGCCGCATCATGCAGACGATCTTTAACCTCATCAAATAAACCCGCGCGGCGAAGCGATGATTCCACCAGCGCATCCATATCTGCTTTTCCAAAAACCAACCCATGAATCCGCGCACCATAAGCCACGTTTTCATAAATCGTTTTTGGGAATGGATTCGGTTTTTGAAACACCATGCCAATCCAGCGGCGCAGCAATACCACGTCTTCTTCTTTTGCATTAATGTCGCGCTCACCGACGATGATTTTGCCTTCAACTCGACAGCCATCAATCGTGTCGTTCATACGGTTCAAGCAGCGTAAGAACGTTGATTTTCCGCAACCAGACGGGCCAATCAGCGCCGTCACCTGATGCTCATGCACATCAATGTTCACATCAAATAGCGCTTGTTTTGCGCCATAAAACACATTGATATTTTCGGCATGTAACTTGATCATATCTTTTCCTTACCAACGAACTTCACATTTTTTGCGGATATAAATAGCCACCGCATTCATCATTAATAACAGCACGAGCAATACCAAAATCGCTGCCGCCGTTTTTTCAATAAATCCAGATTCAGGGCTCGATGCCCACAAATATATCTGCACGGGCATAGCAGTTGCTGCCGAGGTAAAACCCGTCGGCACGTCGGCTACGAACGCAACCATCCCAATCATTAGCAGCGGTGCTGTTTCACCAATCGCCCGTGCCATACCGAGAATCGTCCCCGTCATCACACCCGGTAATGCCAGCGGCAATGTGTGATGCCACAACGTTTGCAACTTTGAGGCACCGAGTGCCAAGGCTGCTTGACGAATGGAAGGAGGAACTGATTTCAACGCAGAACGTGTCGAAATAATAATCACAGGAAGCACCATAAGCGCCAGCGTCAAACCACCCACCACAGGCGCCGAGCGCGGCAAATGCATCATGTTGATATAGACCGATAGACCAAGCAATCCGTAGACAATCGAAGGCACAGCCGCGAGGTTATTGATGTTCACCTCAATCAAATCCACCCAGCGATTTTTACGCGAGAATTCTTCTAAATACACCGCCGCCATCACGCCCAACGGAAACGCCAACAGTAGGCAGGTTATCATGGTAAAAAACGAGCCTGCCATCGCACCCAGATACCCAGCATTTTCAGGTGAACGCGAATCAGCTTGGGTAAAAAACAGGGTGTTGAATCCACGTTTTAAATGCCCATCTTGTTTTAATTTTTGTAAGGCGCTGTCTTGTAGTTCAGTGAGGTTGCTATTGGTTTTGTGTGCCAGCCAACCATCGGTTAAGCTCGATGCAGGAAGCCAGATAGTCTGCGTTGTTCCCATTTTTTCTGGGTGTTTTTCCAGCATTTTTTTAAGGATATTACCCGCAGCGCTGCCAACCAGTTTTTGCATTTGTTTTTGTTCTTCGCGATTTTCCAAAGCCGTTTTTTCAAACAGCGCATCGCGCCACAATACGTTGAACCGCGCGGGCGATAAATCCTTCGCCGTTTGCCCTGATTCTAATTCAAGACGCGATGCATTCAGCGATATATCTAGCTGAATTTGCGTTTGCGTAAACGCCCCCACACCCCGAACAATCACGCTGCCAAGCAACAATGCCAAGCAGCATAAGGCAAAGCCGAGCGCGAATTTTCCATATAAGCGGAAGCGGCGTTCGCTCTTTAACCGACCAGCATGATGACGAGCGGCAGAATCAATCATATCGCTCCCTATATTTTTTGACGATAGACAGCGCGTAAATATTCAGCGCCAGCGTAATACAAAAAAGCGTGAGCCCCAAGGCAAACGCCGCCAAGGTTTTAGGACTATCAAATTCATTATCGCCCACTAACAGCGTTACCATCTGCACGGTGACGGTGGTGACCGAAGCCAGCGGATTAAGCGTAAGATTCGCGGATAAACCCGCCGCCATCACCACAATCATGGTTTCCCCCACCGCGCGGGAAATGGCAAGCAGCACCGCGCCCATAATACCTGGTAGCGCAGCAGGCAGCACCACTTGGCGGATGGTTTCTGATTGCGTTGCACCCATCCCGTATGATGCTTCACGCAGTGCTTTAGGAACAGCAGAAATAATATCGTCAGACAAGGAAGAAACGAACGGAATAATCATCACCCCCATCACCAACCCAGCCGCAAGCGCACTTTCTGATGCGATATCGAGTCCAATGATGCTGCCACTAGCACGTAAAAATGGCGCAACCAATATCACCGCGAAATAACCGTAAACCACGGTTGGGATGCCAGCGAGCAATTCCAGCATTGGTTTATAAATAGTGCGTTTGGCGCGGCTTAAATATTCCGACATGTAAATGGCAGAAAATAATCCCACAGGAATCGCCACCACCATCGCAACCAGCGTGACCAATAACGTCCCTAAAAATACGGGGATTGCGCCGAATGCACCGCTGCTTCCTGCTTGGTCAGCACGAATGGCCATTTGCGGGCTCCACTTTGTGCCAAAGAGAAAATCGGCTAACGGAACAATTTGGAAAAAGCGAATCGCTTCAAATAATACGGAGAATAAAATCGCCAGCGTAATTACAATTGAGGTAGCAGCCGACAGCCACAAGCTCGCCATGACCAGCTTTGCCCACATACCCCCCCGGGGTTTATTAGATTTTCTGCCAGTTTCCTGCATGCGACAGATGTATTCCAATGGTCGCCAGAGTCAAGTATATTGTCGCCATAAGGCGGCCTGTAAAATGGCTATTTTGCTGCTACACCCAGCATTTCCGAGTCTTTTGGCACGACATCTTCATAAACAGGCAGGTAAACGCTAAAAATACTGCCCTCACCAACGATGCTTTCAATCTTCAGTACACCGTGATGGCGATTCAGCACATGCTTCACAATCGCAAGCCCCAAGCCCGTGCCGCCGACTTTACGCGTCCGCGCGGAATCCACACGATAAAAACGCTCGGTCAAGCGTGGAATATGTTCAGCGGGAATCCCCTCGCCTTGATCTTGCACCGAGAAGCACAATGCGCGGTTGAGTGAGCGAAAGAGCGGATCATCGGGCAATTGCGAGGTGAGTTTAGCAGTCACCATCACTTCCGTGTCTGGCAGGGTGTATTTAATTGCATTGCCGAGCAAATTGCGAATCACCTGCGCCAACTCGTCTTCCTCACCACGCGTGGGTGGCAAAGTATCGGTAATTTTGGTGCGGAGCGTGACGTTTTTCTGTTTACACGCCCATTCAAAATGCTGTTTTTCGCTGCGAATAATCCGCAATAAATCTACCCTACCCGTAGGGAATTGATGCGCGTTCATCTCGATTTTGGACAGCGACAATAAATCATTGAGCAGCTTGCTCATCCGCTCAGCCTGTTCTGCCATCACTTTTAAAAACTCATCACGAGCGCGGGTATCATCTTTCGCGGGGCCACGCAGCGTTTCAATAAAGCCAATGATGGATGCGAGCGGTGTACGAATCTCATGCGACGCATTCGCCACGAAATCCGCGCGCATACGCTGCACGCGTTTTTGGCTGGTCACGTCCGTCATGGTAATCACAATTGAAATACCGCCAGAAGATGGAATCGGGAAGCGTTCAATAATCGCCTGAAAATCACGCGGAGTCGGCTCTGGTAAATGAAATTCGATTTCTTGCCCTTGAATATCTTCCACCACCGCCACAATCGCATTCATCAATTTTTCATTCGGAATGATCTCGCTTAAATGACGGCTGGCAAGATTTTGCCCAAAAATATTTCGCGCCGCGCGGTTCGTCCGCACAATCATTTTATCATCGTTGGTCATGATGAGAATATCGGGTAGGGTATCCACCAAAATTTCACGCTCGGTAATTACCGTTTCCATCTCGTAGCGTTTTTGTTCCCAGCTATTTTGCAGCTTGGACAGCGCCCCTGAAAGCTCGCCAACATTGCTTAAAAACGATAAGTCAGGTGCGCGCACACGCTTATCCAGCGCCAAATCATCGACATAATGCGTAATAGCGGTGATGTTCGACAAAAACGGCATAACCACCAAAAGTGACAATGCGAGTGTGGCCACATAGCCATAAATAAAATAGGAAAAATCAAGCTGCCCCATCGCAGCAAGCAAGAACAACACCACCATAGCCGGTGCGGAAACCGCCACCATGGTCTTGAGCATACTTGAAAAAGGAATTCCGTTTTTGGATTGCATATTACTAAAATCCCCGCGAAGGTGGGGAGCCATTCTCTCTTGTATTTTTATGATAAATTCTATTTTTTTGAATCATAATGCAAACATATACCAATCAATTTGAACTGTATATATTTAATGGATCCCCGCCGTCGCGGGGATTAAGACAGCCGCAAAAATCCAACCGCGTCTTTTACATCATTCATGGTGAGTACACTTTGTGCATTTGCGCGCTCGCTACCTTTTTTGAGGACACCATCAATATAATCTGGATTCGCCATCAGCTCGCGCATTTTGCTGGTGATAGGCGAAAGATGCGCGACGGCCACTTCTTCCAGCCGTTTTTTGAATGCAGAGAAATTCAGCCCCGCCACGTCTGCCACCGCTGCTTTAATATCCATCCCTTGCAGTGTCGCATAAATATTCAGCAGGTTTGATGCTTCAGGACGATTTTCTTCATCAAACGTAATGTCGCCTTCAACCATATCCGACTTTGCTTTGCGGCATTTTTGCGCAATCGCATCGGCGTCATCGCTCAAATTGATACGCGAATAATCTGACTCGTCAGACTTGCTCATTTTCTTTTTGCCATCGCGCAGGCTCATCACCCTTGTCGCCGCACCCAAAATCAGCGGCTCAGGAATCGGGAAAAATCCCCCACCTTCACCTCCCCCGCATGCGGGGGAGGTAGGGAGGGGGTAATGCCGATTAAACGCGCCCGCAATATCCCGCGCCAGCTCCAGATGTTGTTTCTGATCTTCGCCCACGGGCACATGCGTCGCCTTATAAAGCAAAATATCCGCCGCCATGAGTACAGGGTATGAAAACAAGCCTAAATTAGCTTTATCACGATTTCGCAGAACTTCTTTTATTGCCTTACTAGCTTCTCTGTCAGCTTTTCCAGAAGGATCTCTTGCGTCCTCCAAAATAGTTTTTTGACGTCCCATCTGATCAAGAAGTCTATCTATTTCTTGAGATTGACTTTTCTCCTTAAACTGCGTCATGCGGTTGAGCCAGCCAAGCGGCGTTTCGCAAGACAAAATCCACGCCAATTCCGCATGTCCCGAAACACTGGATTGATGGAATATCGAGGATTTTTCAGGGTCAATACCGCACGCAATATACGCCGCAGCGGTTTCACGCACGGAGTCGCGCAGCTTTTGTGGGTCTTGCGGCACGGTAATCGCATGCAAATCCGCCAGCATGAAAAAGCACTCATACTGATTTTGCAGGGAAACCCAATTGCGAATTGCCCCCAAATAGTTGCCTAAATGCAGGTTGCCTGTTGGCTGAACGCCAGAAAGAATACGGTTTTTTGTCATAGGCAAGAAGGTATAGTGCGAGATTCCAGCCG
Source organism: Rickettsiales bacterium (assembly GCA_043736135.1). GTDB lineage: Bacteria > Pseudomonadota > Alphaproteobacteria > Rickettsiales > SXRF01 > JAYTDB01. The sequence goes on along the minus strand of JAYTDB010000132.1, from coordinate 3,444 downwards.
CTGCAAATGCAAAAATACAAAAAACGATATTATTATATATCAGCTGGTTACAAAAAAAACTATTGTCACACAATTTTCATATGACCTATGCAAGACCGCGTGATATTCTCAACAATGAATCATTATTGTGGACGAAGAATGGCTGAAGACAACGATATTCAAGTAAAATCTTACCAGCACGTTGCCTCGATTGGCGGCTGGGCGGGTGCTGGACGCACGTTATGGGCGATTGGCACAGTCGGTGCTGTGGCGGGCGCGCTGGTCGGTTTGCTGACCCCGTTTGCACCTTTGATTGTGGGGGCTGCTTTACCTTCACTTGCCACTATCGGAACCTCCGTTGCCGCTTTTGCCGCAACCGGTATGAGCACAGGTTTTGCTGGCGGTATCATGCTGGGGCGTATTAGTGGTACTGCCGCAGCGGTTGCCGAAGAAAGTGAGCGCCGCAGCAAAGAATGGACGGTTCGCCAAATAAAAAACATAGACCCAAATGCACATATCGCGCCTGATGCGCCAGAAGCAAAACCTGCCAAACCGAGCTTTAAAGATACATTCCGCACCTATATCAACCCACGCGTGGGGCTTGCTATGACCGTAATCGGCGCAGTGGGTGGACTAATCATGGGCGCTGCATTCCTTGCTACCGGAGGAGCCGCAGCCTTTGCGATGGCACCTGCACTGGGGGTGGTAAGCGGGCTTGGAGCTGGCGCAACGGGCGCCGCTTTAATGGCCTATTCCGCAGGTGTTGGCGCCGCATTTGGCGCGCTGTGGAGCTTTAACTTCCCAAAAATCACTAGCAAAACGACGGAGTTTTTTGGCAAACTGACAGGCGGCGAATTGGTGGGAAGAAAATGGGAGCCAGAGCCTGCAAAAACAGCCGAACCTCAGCAACAGCCTGCGGTTGATCAACCTGCGACAGAACACGCACCGCGTAATTTTACAAGTTTCCAAGAGCTGGTCACGCGCCAAACAACGGTTACACATTCCCTTGCCAAGCATTGATTGCTGCTCTAATTTGCTGGCATGAACACATCCTCCTTATACCCTGCCAACCGCCCTCGCCGCTTGCGACAAGCATCGTGGATTCGCGAGATGGTGGCAGAAACACGGCTGCATCCGAGCGATTTAATTTTGCCGATTTTCATTCAAGAAGGAAGCAATTTAGAGTCGCCGATTGCCAGCATGCCAAACGTATCGCGCATGTCGCTTGACGTTGCGACCAAACGCATCGCAGAAGCAAAATCACTAGGCATTCCCGCCGTTGCACTTTTTCCACTGGTGGATGGCAGCAAAAAAACCGAGCTGGGCGACGAGGCATTAAACCCTGATAATCTCGTTTGCCGCGCGATTAAAACATTTAAAAATGCGGTGCCAGATATTGGCATCATCACCGATATTGCACTCGACCCCTACACGTCGCACGGGCAGGATGGGATTGTCGAAAATGGTCAAATTTTGAATGACCCAACCATTGATATGCTCGCTCAGCAAGCACTACTACATGCCGCTGCTGGTGCTGACATCGTCGCACCAAGCGACATGATGGACGGGCGCGTAGGTGCTATCCGCATGGCATTAGAGATGGATGGATTTTCCAACACGATGATTCTCGCTTACGCCGCTAAATATGCGTCCAACCAATATGGCCCCTTCCGCGATGCGGTTGGTTCCGCCGAAGCGTTACGCGCGGCAGCCACGGGCACAAATTTAAAATCAACATACCAAATGGATATTCGCAACTCGGATGAGGCACTGCGCGAAATCGCGCTCGATATCGCCGAGGGTGCGGATATGGTGATGGTGAAACCCGGCATCAGCTATCTCGACATCGTACAACGTGCATCATCTACATTTGATGTACCCGTGCTAGCGTATCAGGTCAGCGGCGAATATGCGATGGTAAAAGCAGCAGCCGAAAAAGGCTGGATTGATGGTGACGCGGTGATGATGGAGCAATTGCTTTGCTTCAAGCGCGCGGGCGCACGGGCGATTCTATCCTATGCGGCGATTGATATAGCACGGAAATTAGCAATATGATGCCCATCATTGTTGGCATATCGGGGGCATCGGGTGCGATTTACGGCATCGAGATTTTGAAAGCCCTCAAAGAATTGAAGGTGGATTCACACCTGATGATGACTCGCAATGCGCATATCACCATCGCCCAAGAAACGAATTACACACCTGCGCAGGTACAAAAACTCGCCACACATTCTCATAAAATTGATGACCTTGCCGCCTGTATTTCCAGCGGGTCGCACAAGACGGCGGGTATGGTTATCGCCCCTTGCTCCATGCGCTCACTGGCTGAAATTGCCACGGGTGTAACTAGCAATTTGCTCACGCGCTCGGCAGATGTCTGCTTAAAAGAACGCCGCAAACTAGTACTGATGGTGCGCGAGACGCCGCTCCATTCCATTCATTTGCGTAATATGCTGACGCTCTCGGATATGGGTGCGATTATCGCGCCACCCGTCCCTGCTTTTTATAGCAATCCAAAGAATTTGGACGAGATGGTAAACCACACAGTAGGCCGCATTTTAGATATGTTTGATTTGGATGCGAAAAACCTGAAACGGTGGCAGGGATTAACGAAGGGCGCGAAGTAAACAATAAAATCCTTAATTTTGTATAAACTGCTGGAACTATCGGTAAAAATTTGCTATAATAACTACGATTTAGCAATATAATTACAGCAATAACAGCCCCTTAAGGCGTTTTGCTCACAACCAATGGATGTAGCGAACTATGAACGAAGAACTGATGCTGGAAAAGCGACTCGATTATTTACGCGTAAAACACCATGAACTTGACGAAATGACAAAAGAAACGGGGATTGATGAATTCACCCGTATGCGCCTAAAAAAGGAAAAGCTCGCAATGCGTGACCAGATCATGCAGATAGAGCGCGTCGTATATCCTGACGTAACCGCGTAATAATTGAAACTATCGCTATACTTTACGTAAAGTTATCGCTAGTTTGCGCGCCATGCCGCGTCCAAACACACCCACTGCTATGCCTGAAATCACCCTTTCCATCGATACTCTCGGCGGGTTAGGTGATGGCGTTGGTCGTGCAAATGACAAACCTGTTTACGTACCAAAATCATGCGCGGGCGACCTGTTAAAGGTTCGCATTACATCGCAAACCAAAGAATTTGATCGCGGCGAAATCATCTCGGTTATCAAACCTGGTGACGCGCGTACGAAAGCACCCTGCCAGCATTATGATGAATGCGGCGGTTGCAGCCTGCAACATTTAAAAAACGACGATTATAAAGTGCTCAAAGAAGCGATGGTCACGCAAGCGATGGGCTATGCGGGCTTTTCTGATGCTGCGCCGATTTATCATTATCTGGCGGCAAACACGCGCCGCCGCGCTGATTTCAAGGTGACAAACGGCAAGCTGACCTATTACGGTCTGCGCAGCAACAAAACAGTCGCCAT
>JAYTDB010000131.1:0-5054 GCA_043736135.1 Rickettsiales bacterium | reverse complement strand
GATTTAAGTTTTATGAAATACGGCTATTCGGGCGGCGATTGGATGAATACCGCGGCCGGCGTGATGTATGGCGCAGGCACCGCATCACTTCTGGGTTTTGGACGAAAAGATCAATCCGATCTGCAAATTCGTGAAATCACCAAAAAACTGAATAGCTATGTACGCGAAAATGGTCACGATATCTCACCGTCTGCTTCAATCGACTCAATTTTGAATGATAAAGACAAGGGCACGTTAAAAACTGCCGATGATTTTTTTCGTCGCTACCCTTCAGAAATGATGAGCCTGTGCTTTGCCGCCGCAGGTACACTCATCATGACCACGGCCTATAAGCATCACATAAAAACCCCAATGGCGCTGCATGAAGCCGAAAATACGGCAAAAGAAGTGATCGAACGCTGGCAAGCAAAACCAACGAAATATGCCCATAATCTAGCGCAGCCTGATCTGAATAAAACCGTACTAGAAAAAGTAAAAAAATCTCACAAGCTTGAAGGCTTCTTAGATGTTGGTCTTGGCAGTTTAACGACCATTTCTGGTCTGTTTGCTATGTCTGTAAAAGAAAAAAAACAAGACCCTGATGCGCCTCAGAAAGAGGGCTTTGAAGCGGTATGGGAAAAAATCAAACAAAAACCCCTCGCTATTGCAGGTTATGGGTACATGGTTAGCACACTATGCCATGCTTTTAGTACCGCAACAGCCATGAAATATGCAGATAACGAACGCAGAAAATCCGTGCCTTGGAGGGCTGTCTTTGTTGCGTCCAATATCGTCGCAGAATTATTACTTTCTATTTCATCAAAAGGGCATGGTGAGGGCGTAAAAAGTGATGGCACAGTTGATACCACTGTAATCTCACTCGCCGCTGAAATGATCGTCAAACAACCTGCAAAAATGCAGGATGGTTTAATTGATTATGTATGCGGATTCTTAGGGCGCCCCGACGTGCTTGCGCTCAAAAATGATGATGCGCGCAGACTCATTACGCAAGAAGTAGAATTGATGCGTAACAACCCGTGGGCACACGCCGCGCACCGCGCTGCTAACGCAGCACCGACTGCCGTTGTCACTTCAGATAAAACATCCCCTGCGTGGCAAACAAAAATATCCCTGCGGCCAGATACGCAAAATCAAGCAAGCTTGTAATCTTGCATAAACTTCCTATCTGTTGTAAGAATAAATTATAACAACAGATGGAGCGCTGCATGCTTAAGAAAATTATTTTATCCGCTTTCATTGCACTTACTCCGTTAGTCGCATGTGCACAAACAGTGGAAATATCCGCGATTCCTTCTGGCGATTATACGCTCGACCCAACCCATGCCAGTCTCACATGGAAAGTGAATCATCTCGGATTGTCAAATTACACCGCACGTTTTACAAAACTGAATGCGACCATTCATTTTGACGGCACAGACCCAACCAAAAGCACGCTGACTGCAAGCGTTGACCCAGCATCACTCAAAACCGATTATCCTACCCCTGAAAAAGAAGATTTTGATGCAAAACTAAAAGGTGCGGAATGGTTCAACACAACGGCATTTCCAACCATCACCTATGTTTCAACCGGAATTGAAAAAACCAGCGCAACAACGGGGAAAATTCATGGCAATTTGACCTTTTTTGGCGTGACCAAATCCGTCACATTGGATGCGACATTTGTCGGCGGTATGACAAGCCATCCATTTACCAAAGCACCTGCGATGGGCTTTTCTGCAAGTGCAACGATTAAACGCTCTGATTTCGGATTTTCTACCTATGTGCCGATGATTGGCGATGAAGTGAAAATACAAATCGAAGCAGAGTTCTTCAAAGCGCCATAGGCACATGCAAACATCCCCAACCCGCTATCACGGGCTTGCAATAACGCTGCATTGGGTGATGGCGATTGCGTTTATTTTGATGCTCACCAGTGGAATTCTGATGGGAGATATTGCCGACAAAGCACAGCGCTTCAAAGTATTCCAATGGCATAAATCGCTTGGCGTTATATTACTCATCAGCTTTTTTCTGCGCCTTACTATCCGTCTGATGTTTGTGCATCCAGATTTACCTGCAAACATCAAACCACTAGAAAAAAAGGCAGCAAAGGCGGGGCATTATTTACTATATGCGGCGATGATTGCCGTGCCATTCACTGGCTGGGCAACCGTATCAAGCAGCGTTATCGGGCTGCCGACCATCGTCTTTGGGTTGTTTGAATGGCCGCATATTCCAGGCATTGCTGGTAACAAAGATTTAGCGGAATTTTTTGAAGAGAGCCACGGCCTCCTCGCCTACAGCTTCTTAGCACTCATTGTTGTGCATGTTGCTGCGGTCATCAAACACGCCGCTATTGATCATGAAAATTTGCTACCACGCATGGGCATTGGGCGAGTAAAGAAAGGAAATGAATCATGAAAATGTATCAGCTCTTATTATGCGGATTATTATTTTCCACCCCTGCATTTGCCGCGCCCTATACCATCGACTATAAAGCAAGCAGCGTCAGTTTCAGCGGCAAACATGCAGGCAACGCGTTTGATGGCAATTTCAATACATGGCAAGCCAACGTTGATTTTGATGCCGCCAATTTAGCCAAAAGCAGCATAACTGCTACCTTTGATACCGCCAGCGCCAAAACAGGCAATCTGATGTATGACGGAACACTTCCCAGCGCCGATTGGTTTGATAGCAAAACCTATCCACAAGCGACGTTTAAAAGCACGCAGCTTACTAAAAATACCGATGGTAGTTTCACTGCAAAAGGCGACCTAACTATACGCGACACTACTTTTCCCGTGAGCTTCGTCTTTACAGTTGATCCTGCCGATTTCTCCATCCCGAAATTACTGGCAACCGCATCGCTGGTGATTGACCGCCTGCAATATCATATCGGTATGCAATCCGATGCAAAGGCCGAATGGGTTGACCGCGAAATAAAACTTACCCTTAAAATCGTGGCAACACGTGGGTAGTAATTACAACAATTTTCCCAGCGGTTTTCCTGCCAAAATATGCACATGGAAATGTGCCACCGATTGATTGGCATCAGCGCCATGATTCGTAATAAGCCTATATCCACTGCTCACTACGCCAAGTTTTCCTGCTACCGTTTGCACGGCTTTAAAATACCCTGATACAAAAGCGGCATCCGTTTTTTGCATAAAATCATCAAACGAAATACAGTCCGCTTTCGGCACGACCAACACATGCACCGGAGCTTCCGGCGCAATATCATGAAAAGCCAGCGCAAATGCGTCTTCGTAGATTTTATTGCAAGGGATTTCACCACGCAAAATTTTTGCAAATATATTGTTAGCGTCGTAACTCATACGATAGAGCATGTCTCAGCAAAGGTCAGGCGAGGCTGACGTGGATATAATTTGCTCGCATCACCATAACCGAGGTTGCAAATGAAATTCGACTTTACTGTTGTACCCGCAAAAAACGCGGCATCAACGGCAGCATTATTAAACCCAGACATCGGCCCACAATCCAACCCAACCGCACGCGCCGCCAGCATGAAATATGCCCCTTGCAAGCTTGAATTACGCAACGCCAAATACTCCAAAATATTCTCCGGCAATTTATCAAACCAGCTTTTTGCATCCGCATGTGGAAAGAGTTTTGGCAATTCATTATAAAAATGCAGATCCATGCCGATAATTGCCGTCACGGGAGCCGACATCGTTTTATCCACGTTGCCTGCATCCATACACGGCTTCAGCTTTTCTTTCGCTTCTTTCGATTTCACGAACACCACGCGCATTGGGCACATATTCGCCGACGTTGCGCCCATTTTCGCAAGGTTATAGGTTTGCGTGAGCAACGCATCATCCACGGGCTTATCCTGCCAATAGCTATGGGTACGTGCTTCGCGGAACATCACATCCAAAAGTTCAGCCATATCAAAACTCCAAATTTAATTGCCTAATTTTCTGCGTGCTTTTTCATCCAGTCCAGACGTGCCCTCGCGACGTGATAATTCTTCCATCACGTCAGACACTTTAACGCCACCATCTGCAAGCAACAGCAACCAGTGGAACAGCAAATCCGCGCTCTCCCCAATGATTTCTTGCTTATCTTTTTTCATCGCAGCAATCACGGTTTCAACCGCTTCTTCACCCAGTTTTTGCGCAATTTTCTCAGTGCCCTGCTGTAGGCGTTTAGCAATATACGACACCGACACATCGCTACCGCGACGCTGTTCAATAATGGCTTCTAATTTTTCTAAGATATCCGTCATAACTATAGCCTTACCGCAATTCCGTCCGCTTGCATAGATGCTTTCACTTGCCCAATCGTAAAAGTACCAAAATGAAAAACGGAGGCTGCAAGCACCGCATCCGCCTTACCTTCCCGCACCGCTTGTGCAAAATGCGCCAGCTCGCCTACCCCGCCGCTGGCAATCACAGGAATCGGCACGGCTTGAGAAACTGCGCGCGTCAGCTCAATGTTCACGCCTTGCTTTGTGCCATCACGATCCATCGAGGTCAGCAAAATTTCACCCGCGCCATATTCTGCCATTTTTTTTGCCCATTCCACCGCATCAATACCCGTTGCATTACGCCCGCCATGCGTGAATATTTCAAATGCTCCCGTGAAATGCTGCTGCATTTCACATGGAGCGTGCTCAAGGCTGGTTCGCGCTACTGCACTCACATTACTAGAGACTAAAGACTGATGACTGGTGACTGATTTCGCATCCATCGCAACGACGATGCATTGTGAACCAAATTTTTCTGCTGCTTCGCGCACAAATTCAGGGCGTTTCACCGCCTCAGTATTAATCGACACCTTGTCAGCACCCGCAAGCAAGAGCTGACGAATATCATCAATTGTGCGCACGCCACCGCCAACTGTGAGCGGCATGAAGCATTGCTCCGCCACGCGTGAAATCACATCATATAGAATACCACGATTATCCGAACTCGCCGTGATATCTAAAAAGCACAATTCATCCGCGCCGCCAATGTCATACAGTTTTGCCTGCTCAACCGGATTACCAGCATCTACCAATTCAACAAAATTGATGCCCTTGACCACACGGCCGGCGTTGACGTCAAGACAGG
>JAYTDB010000130.1:0-3992 GCA_043736135.1 Rickettsiales bacterium | reverse complement strand
GTCATAAAATGTACGAATGGTTTGTTTGATTTCATCAGGATTCGTCATAGTGTTGATGCGCTGGCGATATTGCGCAGAATCTATAAGTCCCGATGAATACCAGCCAATATGTTTACGCGCAATCATCACGCCGTTTACCGTGCCGTAATGCGATAAAATATGCTCATAATGTTCAAGCACCACATCCAGCTGCGTTTCCAGTGTCGGGTCAGGCAGATGCTCGCCGGTACGCAGGAAATGCGCCACTTGCGCAGGGAACCATGGGCGGCCATATGAACCGCGGCCAATCATCAGCCCGTTTGCGCCCGATTGCTCTAATGCTTTTTGTGCTGATGCGATGTCAATAATATCACCATTCACCACCACGGGCAGATTCACCGCTTCTTTTACGTTGCGAATAAATGACCAGTCGGCGTTGCCTTTATACATCTGGCAGCGCGTGCGACCATGCACGGTTATCATTTTGATGCCGACATCTTCCGCCATCTTCGCCACTTTTGGCGCATTCAAATTCGTGTGATCCCAGCCCATGCGCATCTTCAGCGTCACGGGTATTTTTACGGCTTTTGATACGGCTTCTAGAATTTTTCCCGCGAGCGGCTCATTGCGTAGCAAAGCCGAACCTGCATCGCCGTTCACCACTTTTTTCACAGGGCAGCCAAAATTAATATCAATCAACTGCGCTCCGCGATCTTCATTCAACTTCGCCGCTTCTGCCATCACTTCAGGGTCACAACCTGCAAGCTGCACCGCAAACGGAAATTCCGCCGCCTCAAAACTCGCCATCCGCATGGTGTTTTTTGTCTCCAAAATCATCGCGCGCGACGCAATCATTTCCGACACGACCAGCCCAACGCCAAAGCGTTTCACCAGCCTGCGAAACGGCAGATCAGATACACCTGTCATCGGCGCCAATATCACGGGCGAATCGAGCGAAATACTATCAATGTTTATGCTATGCACCATAATTTCCTGTCATTGCGAGGAGTGTAATGACGAAGCAATCCAGCTAAACTCTTGCATAAATTAGATTGCTTCGCTACGCTCGCAATGACGCTCTTACATCATTTACCCAGTAAAAACAAGGCTTAAATGGCAATAAAGACCATAGCACTCATTGTGGCCGCAGGCGGCAGCACCCGTATGAATGGCGGAATCCCTAAGCCTTACATGGATTTTGCAGGAAAAACCGTGCTCGCACGCACCGTTGAGCTTTTCCTGTCGCACCCTAGGATTGATGCGGTTCGCGTGGTGATTAAGCGCGAACATAACCCACTTTATAAAAAAGCGACCTTTGGGCTGCCGATTTTTCCGATGGTGGTAGGCGGCGAAACCCGTCAAGAGTCGGTTAAGCGCGGGTTAGAGAGCCTTCGCCACGCAAATCCACACTATGTATTGGTGCATGATGCTGCCCGCCCGCTCACCAGCCACGCGCTGATTGATCGTGTGCTTGATGGGCTAGATAAGTATGAGGGGGTGATTCCCACCCTACCCGTGCCTGATACCATCAAACAGATTGAATCGGGGCTGGTGAAATCGACATTGCCGCGCGAAGGGTTACACCGCGTGCAAACCCCGCAAGGTTTTGCTTTTGCGCCGCTACTGGCTGCCCACGAAAAATGTGCAGGATTATCGCTCACCGACGATGCGGCGGTGATGGAACAATGCGGCCATAAGGTTGCCGCCGTTGAAGGTGAAGTAGGCAACTTTAAAATTACGACACAAGAAGATTTGAGGCAGTTTATGCAAGCAGTGGAAATTGGGTTTGAAACCCGCACGGGGTTGGGCTTTGACGTGCACGCTTTGGTGGCACATGTCGAAGATACGCCCTCGTCACAACATTATATCAAACTGTGCGGTGTTAAAATCCCCCACACCCATTATTTAAAAGGGCACTCTGACGCCGATGTGGGGCTGCATGCGATTGTCGATGCCATGTTGGGTGCGATTTCAGAAGGCGATATTGGCACGCATTTCCCGCCCGATGATCACAAATGGAAAGGTGCCGATTCCGAACGGTTTTTGATGCACGCTTACGAGCTCATTAAAATGCGCGGCGGCGATGTACAGCATATTGACGTGACGCTAATTTGCGAACGTCCACTCATCAAACCGCATGTGGCGACCATGCGCCAGCATATGGCGAGCATGATGAAGCTTGCCGAAGATCGTATCAGCGTGAAAGCGACAACCACTGAAAAACTGGGGTTCACAGGGCGCGGCGAAGGCATCGCTGCCCAAGCCGTTGCTACAGTAAAATTACCGAGGTCTGCATGAGGATGCGCACATTTTTTATCGCGATACTAATGATGTCTAGCCCCGCATTCGCTTGCGAGATTGCTGCACCCACAGCCGTTGCAAGTGATTCAGGCCGCGAAACGATACAAAGCGATCTTGCACAGGCGGAGCAGAATCTTGTGCTTTATAATGAAAAACATCCCGATGATATACTAACGGAGACGAAAAGAAATGGCGTGATTCCCGGGCCCGGCGTAGAAGTCATCGACCCGCGCGATACTTTCAAAAAAGCGGTCACCGACCTGAAGGCGAAGCTTGTAGTCTATAATGAAACCCACCCAAATAATAATCTCGTCGATATGGATGGCTATAAGCGCATATATGATGCATGTGAATTAAAGCACTACAATGGAGTAAAACCATCACCGGTACCGTGCGGCACATTGCCCGTGATAAAAGAATGCGCCCACGAAGCATTTGAAGCATCGAAGAAAGAGTCTAGCCATGAATGATACAAAAAAACCTGAAAAGTGGGTGTGGTTAACGGTTAGCTGGTTTGGTGTCAGCGGCTTGTTTAAAGGTATGCGCGGCACATGGGGTACACTTGCCGCCCTTCCCTTTGCTTATGCGATTCAAATGCTGGCGGGCAACAATGCCCTGTTTATTGCCTCTATTATTGTGTTTGCTGTGGGCTGTATTGCCTCACAAAAATATATGGATGCAACAGGAAAAGATGACCCAAATGAGGTGGTGGTTGATGAGGTGGCAGGCATTTTTTTGCTCCTCGCATTTATGCCGATGACATGGCAAAGCTATCTGATTGGGTTCTTCGTGTTCCGCGTGTTTGACGTGCTGAAACCTTGGCCGGTATCATGGGCAGATAAAAATATCAAAGGCGGTTTTGGTGTGATGTTTGATGATATTCTGGCAGCGCTTTATCCGTTGGGAATTTATTATTTGTATGTACATGTCATTCTGTGAGCCGCAAAGCGGCTGCACAGAATCTGGTGATTATAATGCTGATATCCTGCGCTAAGGCTTCGCCTTCGGCAGGATGACGGAGAAAGAAAAAATGACCGCCGAATCACTTGTTAAAACGCTGCTCACACGCAGCCTCAAAATCACCACCGCCGAATCATGCACGGGTGGATTAATTGCCGCGGCCATCACCGATATTTCGGGTGCAAGCGCTACGTTTGAGCAAGGCGTCATCACCTATGCAAATTCCAGCAAAACCGCTCTGCTCGGCGTTGAAACACTTTTGCTCGATACATACGGTGCGGTCAGCGAACAAGTCGCCGTTGCCATGGCGCTTGGCGCAAAAGAAGCATCACGTGCAGACATCGCCATTTCCGTAACAGGTATCGCAGGGCCAAGTGGCGGCAGCGCGCAAAAACCCGTTGGACTAGTATTCATCGGCGTTGCTTATCGCGACATCGCCCACGCGAAGCGTTTTAGCTTTTCAGGCAATCGCGACGACATCCGCAAGCAATCGGTTGCGGCGGCGTTGATGCTTGCGCTTTCGACGATTGGTTAGCAACTCCGTCATTCCGTCGAAAGATGGAATCTCGACATTATAATCTCCAGATTCCTGCTTACGCAGGAATGACGAACCACCTTTACCCAATTGAAACAAAAACCTCAATTACGGGCTTTTTATCCAATTCATTTTTAGTGAATTTCCGCAAAGCAAGGCGGAGAGACTCCTTCAGTATCTCGGGACGTGCGGTTTTCTTCGGTGCGGTTTCGACAAT
>JAYTDB010000129.1:0-9999 GCA_043736135.1 Rickettsiales bacterium | reverse complement strand
GTGTTGCTAACAGGGTTGCTGTTTGACACCACATAAAGCGGTTGCCCACGCACGAAACCAGAACTCATCGCTTTGGAAAACAATTCGGGTAGCTCAGGTTGGTTGCTTGGGCGGGTGGAATCGCCTTCGCCGCGACCGATGGTATCGGAACGAATATCGCCCAAATCCACATGCGCCAAATCATTGCGTCCGAGATATGAAATAGCAAGTTCACGGAAGATATAATCGAGAATCGATGTCGACATTTTGATGGCTTCGTTGCCTTCGACCATGCCTGATGGTTCAAAGCGCGTGAAGGTGAATGCGTCAACGAATTCTTCCAGCGGCACGCCGTATTGCAAGCCGATAGAAATCGCGATGGCAAAATTGTTCATGAGTGAACGGAAGGCAGCACCTTCTTTGTGCATATCGATGAAGATTTCACCGCATTTGCCGTCTTCATATTCGCCGGTACGCAAATAGACTTTGTGACCACCGACAGCCGCTTTTTGCGTGTAGCCTTTGCGGCGTTCAGGCAGCTTGCGGCGTTGTGATTCGTGGATGATACGTTCAACGATACGCTCAGCAATCACTTGCGGTTGACGCAAGGTTTTTGCCGCCATTTCGCGTTCATCTTCATCATCCACATCCGCCAGTTCAGCCGCAATCGCTGCGTTGAGCGGTTGCGATAATTTCGAGCCATCGCGGTAAAGTGCGTTTGCTTTTAGGCAGAGTTTCCATGAAAGCAAATACGCATCTTTGCACTCTTCAACGGTCGCTGAATTTGGCATGTTGATGGTTTTGGAAATCGCACCCGAGATGAACGGTTGCGCCGCTGCCATCATATGAATATGGCTTTTTGCCGACAAATAACGTTTGCCGATTTTGCCGCACGGATTCGCGCAATCAAACACCGACAAATGTTTGTCTTTCAAATGCGGAGCACCTTCCACCGTCATCGTACCACAGCAATATTCATTCGCTGCGTCGATATCCGTTTTAGAAAATCCGATTGCTGCCAACATATCAAAACCAAAATCGTTCAATTGTGCATCGGTCAATTTCAGTTTTGTTTTGCAGAAATCTTCACCGAGCGACCATTTGTTGAAAGCGAATTTGATTTCAAAAGCGGACGCAAGTGATTGTTCAATTTTAGCGAGTGATGCCTCATCAAAACCTTTTTTGAGGAGTGCCGCGTGATTAACGCCAGGAGCGTCTTTCAACGTGCCACGACCGACTGCATAATCAGCAATGTCAGCGATTTGTTTTTCGCTATAGCCGAGTGTTTTGAGTGCTTCAGGCACTTGTTGATTGATGATTTTAAAGTAACCACCGCCCGCGAGTTTTTTGAATTTCACCAGTGCGAAATCAGGCTCGATACCGGTTGTGTCACAATCCATCACCAAACCAATCGTGCCAGTCGGCGCGATGCAGGTGGCTTGCGCGTTGCGATAGCCGTATTTTTCACCGAGCATGAGCGCATTTTCCCATGCTTTTTTTGCGGCTTTAATCAGGTTTTTATCTTCGCAAGAGGCTATGTCCAAAGGCACTGGATTAATAGAGAGCCCTTCATAGCCGCCGTCCGTACCGTTCGCAGCGCGGGCATGATTACGCATCACGCGGAGCATGTGTGCTTTGTTTTTTGCGTAGCCATCAAATGCGCCGAGTTCTTTTGCCATCTCTGCCGATGTGGCATAAGCGATACCTGTCAAAATAGCAGTAAGTGCGCCGCACATGGCACGACCTTCAGCGCTGTCATACGACACGCCGCTTGCCATCAGCAAGCCGCCAATATTCGCATAACCCAAACCGAGTGTACGATATTCGTAAGATAATTTTGCAATTTCTTTCGATGGGAATTGCGCCATCGCCACCGAAATTTCCAGCACGATTGTCCATAGACGCGCTGCATATTCATAGGCTTTGATGTCGAAATTGCCATCGGCTTTTTTGAATTTCAGCAAGTTGATAGACGCTAAATTGCACGCCGTGTCATCAAGGAACATATATTCCGAGCAAGGGTTCGATGCGCGGATGCGGCCTGATTCAGGGCAGGTGTGCCATTCATTCACCGTTGTGTCATATTGAATGCCAGGGTCAGCGCATGCCCATGCGGCGTAGCTGATGCTTTCCCAGAGATCACGCGCTTGCGTGGTTTTTATGGTTTTGCCATCTTTGCGACCGATGAAATTCCATGTTTTGTCTTGCTCAACTGCTTCTAAAAATGCGTTGGTTACGCGTACAGAATTGTTTGAATTTTGACCTGACACGGTGAGGTAGGCTTCTGAATCCCAATCAGTATCATACTCGGGGAATTCCATGTGTGTATAGCCTTGTTTCGCGAACTCAATCACACGGTAGATGTAGTTATCAGGCACGAGTGATTTTTTGGCTTCGCGAATCGCTTTTTTGAGGGTTGGATTATCTGATGGTTGGAAACGTGATTCTGATTCACCCAGCTTGCATGCTTCCATAATCGCACCGAGATGCTTGCGGCACAGCTTTGAGCCAGTCACCAGTGCGGCCACTTTTTGTTCCTCAATCACTTTCCAGTTGATGAATTCTTCAACATCTGGATGGTCAACATCGACCACAACCATCTTCGCAGCGCGGCGAGTTGTGCCGCCTGATTTAATCGCACCCGCAGCGCGATCACCAATTTTTAGGAACGACATCAAGCCAGATGATTGGCCGCCGCCAGATAATTTTTCGCCGTTACCACGCAGGTCAGAGAAATTTGATCCGGTTCCGGAACCATATTTAAACAGGCGCGCTTCGCGTTCCCATAAATTCATGATGCCGCCTTCATTTACCAAGTCATCGGATACGCTTTGGATAAAGCAGGCGTGCGGCTGTGGGCGCTCGTAAGCGCTTTTTGATTTGTTGAGTTTTTTGGTTTCATTATCAATATAAAAATGGCCTTGGCTTGGGCCATCAATGCCGTATGCCCAATGCAAACCCGTGTTAAACCATTGTGGTGAATTCGGTGCTGCCATTTGGTTGGCGAGCATGTGGCGCATTTCATCAAAGAAGGCGAGAGCATCTTCTTCTGTGTCAAAATAATCGCCTTTCCAGCCCCAGTAAGTCCATGCGCCAGCGAGGCGATCAAACACTTGTTTGGCCGATGTTTCGCCGACAATCGTAGCACCCTCTACGGCTTCGTGGCGCCACAACCAGCTTGGTACATTATTTTCTTCAATTTTTTTGAGTTTTTCTGCGACACCTGCTTTGCGGAAATATTTTTGTGCAATCACATCGGTTGCCACTTGCGACCAGTGGGCCGGTACTTCGGTATCTTTGCCTTCAAACACCACCGAGCCGTCGGGGTTTTTCATAATCACATCGGTTTTTTTAAACGCGATTGCGTCGTAAACATTGGTGCCGGCTTTGGTAAAATGTCTTTCAATGCGCATGTGCTATTCCCCTATATTATATATTCGTTTTTTGTTTTTTGTGGCTAAAAAGCCCACCACCGATTGCGCGGATGCTACTTTGGTTGCCGTGTTTTTTACTTCCCCCCTGATGAATCAGGTAACGCAAACTGTAACATTACGAGAATGTAATGCAACCACATATTGTGGTTGGCGATAAGTTTTTTATCAAGATGCGGTGTTTATTAACTAAAACTCACCTGTGAAAGCTGGGGATAGAATGCTTAACGATTATGATATATACTGATTCTATTATTTTTCATGTGGATAAGTCGGGGGACTTGCATGGTGGATTCGAGTGATAATTCCTATCGAGATCATAAGCGGATACATCAAGCGCGGCGTAAAGACGCTGAATTGGAATTAATCGGCCAACAAGCTTGGGTAATGGAAGTGCACGGTGGATCTGATGCACGCAAAACACGTTTATATACCGAAGCAGGTGCCTGGGTAGAGCAAGCAACACATGATATTGGTGGAGTGGCAAGCCATCTGCAACAGAATATTGATGGCGATAAAAATCTATGGGTTATGCGTAATGAAGAGCCATTATATGGTAAAGAGCACAAACTGGCGAATCGTCATGGCGTGCAGCGCATTAAAACATTTATAGATAATTTCGCGGGAACAAATCCCAAACATCCCTATTTTAAATCATTTGAGATCATTGTTCATGCGCCAGAAGCTGAGCGAAAAGCGGTGTTAGAAGAGCTTGGCATTAATGAAAAACTCATTGAAATGCGAGCCCGAGCAGGCAGGCCTATTATTTTTAAAGACGAGTATGGCAAGCAAATTGATGTGAATTTTTCCTCGCCGTCAGTGGAACTTCCTCCTGAAACAGGCGTTGCACTTCATCGGGATGACCCAGCAGTTGAAAAGCCAATTGGCTGGAAGAATATTATACAGCCGCCATTAAAAGGTTTTACTAATGAGATAGGGCGAGAATCGTTACAAAATATGTTAGGTGATGATGCAGGTGAATCTCCTGCGGCTAGGCGTTCCCGTATGGCAAAAACCCGCCGCAATCAGCAAGGCCCAACCTTTCCTGGGTTTTAAATCACTTCGGGCAATAGCCGCAATGCATCGGCTCTTCAAATTTGTGATGTTTTCGATCTTCGGGTAGCAATGCATGGCCGCAGCCGAAACACATACTGGCGGTGGTGGTGGGTGTAAGCCCGTGACCGACGGCAACGCGTTTATCGAACACATAGCATTCGCCGTCCCATGTGCTTTCTTCTTGTGGAATTTCTTCGAGATATTTCAAAATACCGCCTTTGAGGTGAAACACATTTTCAAATCCTTCGGCTTTCATCCATGCGGTAAATTTTTCGCAGCGAATACCGCCTGTGCAGAAGGTGGCAATGTTTTTGCCTTTGGCATCCGCTAGTTGCTCGCGCACATATTTTGGCAGTTCTTTGAAGTTCTGAATCTGCGGGTCAATCGCACCTTTAAACGTGCCGAGATGGGTTTCATAGGTATTGCGTGTATCGATTACAATCGTATCGGGGCGGCTTATGAATTCATTCCAATCTTGCGGCGAGATATATTCGCCAACCAGCTCGGGTGGGCAGGGCTCACCAATCGAAATGGTTTCTTTTTTTAAGCGCACTTTGGTGCGCGGGAAGGGCGGTTTTTCGCATGTGCTCTCTTTATGATCAAAATCACCGTTGGTGACGTTGGTTTTTAAATAGTTTAGTGCTGCGTCAATCCCTTCGCGTGAGCCTGCAATCGTACCGTTAAAGCCTTCGCTGGCAAGCAGCAAACTGCCCGTGATGCCATTGGCTTTGAGCATGGCAAGCAATTCCATGCGCCGTTCCGCAAAATAGGGAAAGGGGAAGAAATGATAAAAGGCGGCAATAATATACATAAATAAAGGTTCGTAGTTCTTGGTTGCAAGTTATGGGGGTAAGGATATATAATGCAGTTCTTACAAGGCACAACTATTAACTGGCGATTTTGAGTTATGGTCATCAATATTAATCCCAATTATATTCCTTCACAACGTCCAGCAACGGGGCGTCCGCAAGAGCGTAAGCGCGATAATGCGGGGGTGGATTACAAAAAACCGAGCCGCGTGGAAGAAAATTTTATTCCTGAGCCAGAGTCGTTGGCAACCATCATTCGCAGCGCAATTGCCTCCTTCCGCCAAGGGATTGTGTGGGATCGTGGGACGATATTGAATGTTATTGTTTGAGGTGAGTTTTACTCTGGCTTGCATTTAATAAATAATACCGTATGGATAAGGCATCTATTCATTAAGGTGCCCCATGACCCAAGCAAAAATGACTCCGACTGCCTTTCGTAAACCGCTTTCTGGCAATGCGCCGAAGCAACTGGTTGTGTTTTTACATGGCTGGGGGGCGGATGGCCCAAACCTGATTGATATCGCCGATATGATTGCGCCAGCGCTACCCGACGCACATTTTATTGCGCCGAATGCGCCATTTATTTGTGAAGTAAACCCGTATGGTTTTCAGTGGTTCTCATTGCTCGATCGCAACCCATCGAAAATGCTGGCGGGTGCACGGAGTGCGGCAGATGCATTAAATGGTTTTCTGGATGAGCAGCTTGCAGCACTCGGCTTGGATAATAGCAAACTTGCGATTATTGGTTTCTCGCAAGGGACGATGACTGCGCTGCATGTGGTAACGCGTCGCTTGCCGCAAATCGCGGGATTGGTTGGTTTTTCAGGCGCGCTGATTGGCGTCGATGAATTGCAAAATGAGATTGCTGCCAAGCCGCCGATTTGTTTGATTCATGGTGATATGGATGATGTGGTGCCGTATCTATCGCTGAAAATGGCGACGGAAGCGTTGACGAAAGCGGGTATTAAACCTGAATCGCACACACGCCCGAATGTTGGGCATAGCATTGATATGGAAGGCATCCGTATCGCTGCAAAATTTTTGCAAAACTGTTTTTAATTAGTACTGCCCAATAAATTGGTATGGGGTAGATGTTGCAAGCGGTGTGTTAGCATGTGCCTCATCCCAATGACCTGCGCTGGTGGTGCAGGCGCTCATTAACGCGCAAAGCGTGAATAAGAAAAACATGCGCGCTAACATATAGGTTGCGACGGGAAACGGTTTGGCTTTGGATTGTGCTTTAGACATAGGACTTACCCAAATGTAATTTTGTTACCGCCTAATTAAGAGTCAAGTTCTATGCCAAATGAAAAAACAATGGTGGAAGCCATTTTTAGCGTTTGTGGGCGCAAAAAATTGATGGGTTTTTGTGCAACGCAATAATTCCTGCCTAATTTTTAGGCAAATATCCAGCCGATTTAGATTCACGCTAGGCCGCTGGAGAAAATGCTGATTTTCGAGAACCGCAACGTAAGTGTACGTGTTGGTACATGCGTAGTGGAAGCGCAGAAAATCTGCATTTGCAGCAAGGCATAGTAGTGAATGACAAGGTGGCTAGGCGACAACTACACTCTTAATATTCACAAACTCGTGCAAGCCAAAGGCGGATAGTTCGCGACCATAACCGCTATTTTTAATGCCGCCAAACGGCAGGCGGGGGTCAGAACGTACCATCATATTGACGAAGCAAGCGCCGCTTTGAATCTCGTCGCGGGCGATGCGCTCGCCGCGTTTGAGGTCTTGTGTGAACACGGCGCCACCTAAACCAAATTCACTGTCGTTGGCATAAGCAATCGCTTCGGCTTCGTCTTTAACAGGAATAATAACCGCGACAGGGCCAAATAATTCCTCACGGAAAGCGGGCATGTCTTTGGTAACATCAGCGAGAATGGTTAGCGGATAAAATGCGCCAGCACCTTCGGGGCGAACACCGCCGAGCGATAATCGTGCGCCAGCCGCAACTGTTCGTGTCACTTGATCGTGCAGTTCATCCCGCAGGTCAGCGCGTGACATTGGGCCAATTTCGGAAGCAGCAAAAATCGCTTTTAGGCCAGCCTCAAAAGCGGCTTTATGTTTTTCAACAACAATCATCCGCTTTGCCGACACACAAGATTGCCCTGCATTATTCATACGGCTGGCGGCGCAGGTTTTGATGGCATGTTCTAAATCGCAATCATCTAAAATGAGATAGGCATCGCTGCCGCCGAGTTCGAGCACGGTTTTTTTCAAATGATGTCCGGCAATCGCAGCGACTGAACGCCCAGCAGGCGTGCTGCCCGTAAGGGTGACGGCGCGAACACGCGGGTCTTTAATCACTTCTTCTACGCGTTTTCCAGGGATGAGTAATGATTGAAAGCCGCCTTCAGGCAGCCCTGCTTTGCGGAAAATATCTTCAATGGCGAGCGCGCAGCCTGAGCTGTTTGACGCATGTTTTAATACCGCAACATTGCCGCCCATGAGTGCAGGATAGGCAAAGCGCAATACCTGCCAAAACGGAAAATTCCACGGCATGACGCCGAGAATAATGCCGATGGGTTGGAAGGTGACAAAGCTTTTTTGATATTCGGTTTTGACGATTTGATCTGCCAGTAATGTCGGGCCATTTTCAGCGAAATATTTTGCCGCACTCGCGCATTTTTCCACTTCAGCAAGAGATTCTTTGATGGGCTTGCCCATCTCCTGCGTAATGAGTGTTGCATATTCTAGCTTGTTTTCGTTGATGACATCGACCACGCGCATCAAAAGTGCACTACGCTCAACAAATGATGTTTTACGCCATACATTATAGCAGTTTTGCGCAATGGCTAATTTTTCTTGTACCTGCTCAGCTGTGTGAGAAGGGTAGGTGGCAATGGTTTCGCCGGTGGCGGGATTGATAGAGATATGTGACGTCATGTCGATGGCTTCCTTTATACTTTTTGCCAAAGCAAGTTCTGCAAAAAGTATGTTAAAAAACCATCATAGCATGGGCATCGTAAAATTTAGGTAAACGCGCTAAAAGCCGCTGCCTAGGCCGATATCTTCAAAGCTGCTGCCTTTATCGCTAGCGGCAAGTGAGAAGCGGCAATAGGTGAACCCTTCATTCCAGCCTTGCTTATATTGGTCGCTGGCGGCGAGTTCTGGGCGTTTTTTAAAGCCATAAATCGTTTTATAATACATACCACCCTCGGCCGATAAACCGCTATCGCAGCCATCTTCCCAGCCCAGCTGGTACTCAGGTGGGCCTGATGGATTAACCCCCTGCAGCGCAAGTGGGCGGCAAGAAGACACAGCAGCTAATGCTAAAATACAAAAAATGATTTTTTTCATTCTCTAATTATAGCGTAAATAATTTGGCGGGTAAAGTGACGATACGATGACAAGGCTGTTTTTCAAGGATTTTATAGGAATTTTAATGGCAGCCTTTTTTCAATTCTTTTCCGATTAACCAGTAATTGACTGGTAGCGCGGCGACATAGCCTGCAGGAATAGCGGCGGCTAATGCTTGCCAGAATAATGGGCTGAGCACCGAACCAGACCGCATGCCCCCCATGTGATAATCAATTGAGTTCATCACCAGCTCCATAATACCGATAGATATAATTTCTCCCAGCCAGATGGTTTTTAGGGCGATATAGAACGAGAATTTTGTGCGTTTCATAAGAGGAAAAATAGTGAGTGCAAAGCCGCTCGTATAAGCGAGTATCGTGCTGAGTAGCATGCTTGTATAGGGATGAAGACCTAGCGATACGCCAATCATGAGCCCCGCCAATTCGCCGATGACGCAGCCCGTCAGACAGTGAAGCGTGGCATGTGCTGCCGCTGCAAATGATGTTTTTTTATGAGCTGCATGTGCATCTATTTTTTTATGCGCGCAACAATCATGATCTTCATGTTCCATTAGTCTGCTTTCAAAATGTTTTATAGAGCCAGATGCCAATGCCGTACAATAACAGCATCACCATTATGGATGTCAGCAATGCGGTTGGAAATGCCCATTGCTGTTTGAGCAGAAACGGCAAGACAAGAAAGAAGGAAAGTGATGGCAACACCAACCAAAAAATGGAGTAAGATAGTTCGCTGATTTTGACGTTATCTTTGGTGTCTTTATAAAGCCAAATGAAGGCAAGAATAGATGTGAGCGGCAACGATGCCAGTAATGCCGCCCATACGGTATAGCGACGCGCCAATTCGGATGTGCCGGCAATGATGAGCGCCGATATAAATGTTTTGCTGAGAAAATATAGCATCGTTTTTCCTTTTTTAAAAAAGCCGATAGGCGATAAAGGCGAAGAAGACGCCGATACAATATAGGCCGAGCGATGAGTAAAAAACGATGCGACTGATATGGCGTAACCGCGTGCAGGACTTCGCTTGAATTGGATCAACAGGGCAGGGGGCGTTTCGGTTTAGATAACGCATGATGCCTGACAATGTAAGCATGATGCCCGAAAAAATAAACAGCCCAACTTTATGTTCAGACAGCCAGATTAGCTGAGGAAATGTGCTGACCAGACCAATCAGCGCAGCTCCTGCACCAATTGATACGAGCAGTGCGGGAAGAGCGCAGCATAGCAAGGTGCTGAACGAACCAAACAAAGCGATGGTAGAAATAATAGGAGATGATTTGTGAATTTTCTGATGCATTATTTTTCTCGTTTAATATCGGTTACGCTATAGCCCGCATCGGTGATTAATTTGGTAACTAGCGTATCGTCTAAATTTTGATTGGGTTTTGTGCTAAT
>JAYTDB010000128.1:0-2465 GCA_043736135.1 Rickettsiales bacterium | reverse complement strand
ATGGTCGCGTATATGGCGGCGATCTTCACGCAAATGTGCGGTGATGCCGTCGGCGCCCGCTTCCATCGCTAGTAGTGCACCACGCACGGGGCAGGGATTATCACCCCCACGCGCATTGCGGATGGTGGCGATATGGTCAACATTAATGCCGAGGCGGATCACGTTTGCCATCTCTCTACACTCTGCACCACTTCTTTTGATCGAAGGTTGGCGATGATGTTGTTCAAATGGCGCAAATCTTTGACCTCAATATCGAGCAAAATCTCAAAGAAATCGATGCTGCGATTAATAATTTTCAGGTTGCTGATATTGCCGTTATCCTTTGCAATCACGTTAGTAATCGTCGCAAGTGCTGCGGGTTCATGGCTGATATAGGCGCGCAGGCGACCAATATGCCCTGTATCTAGCGAGTCTTTTTCCCATGCCACGTCAATCCAGCGTTCTGGCGAATCCGCATAGTTCTCTAATGTTTCACAATCCATGGTGTGGATGGTTACGCCTTTGCCCGTTGTAACGATACCAACAATCTTGTCGCCAGGGATAGGGTGGCAGCAGCCCGCAAAGTGAATTGCCATGCCGGGTATAAGCCCCTTGATGAGCATCGGCGTTGCGCTGCCGGTTTTCTTTTTGCGAAACGGATTGGATAGGTTGGAAAGCATGTTTGAGACGGCGTCTTGCGGCTTCTTCCGCCCTAAAACCACCTCCGTAACTTGTTGACGCGAAAGTATGCCCTCGCCGACATCGGCCAGCAAATCGTCTACTTCCTTTTTGCCAAAATGCGGCAGATGTGGATCAATCATTTTGTCAGCGTAATCTTCACCTTCTTGCTTGAACATCTTGGTGAGCACTGCGCGACCTAAATTGATATATTCCGTGCGTTGTGATATGCGCACATATTTGCGGATTTCAGAGCGTGCTTTGCCTGTGACCACAAAGCGTTCCCAGCTTGGGCTAGGCGTTTGTGTTTTACTGGTGATGATATCAATTTGGTCGCCATTTTTTAGCTTGGTACGGAGTGGAACGATGCGGCCGTTGATTTTTGCGCCCACGCAGGTATCGCCAACCCCCGAATGCACTGCATAAGCAAAATCAACTGGCGTTGCGCCGCGTGGGAAGGAGAGGATGTCGCCCTTTGGAGTAAAGCAAAACACCTGATCTTGATACATTTCCAGCTTGGTATTTTCTAGGAATTCTTCAGGGTTTTCTGATTGTTCTAGAATTTCCAATAACTCGCGGAGCCAACGGAATTGTTTGCCATCTTTCGCCGCATTTTCATGTTGCTTATATGACCAATGTGCAGCCAAACCATATTCTGCGAATTCATGCATCTCGCGGGTGCGGATTTGAATTTCGATACGTTGATTGCCGGGCCCCATGACCGAAGTATGGAGTGATTTATAGCCGTTCGATTTTGGTGTCGAAATGTAGTCTTTGAAATGCCCTGGAATAATATGCCATTCCGCGTGAATCGCACCTAATGCTTGATAGCATTCAGGAATTGATTCTGTGATGATGCGGAAGGCCACGATGTCGGAGAGCTGCTCAAATGCAATGTTTTTATTCTCCATCTTGCTCCAGATGGAGAATGGCTTTTTCTCACGACCTGAAATCTCCGCGTTCGGCAGACCCGCTTCGAGTAATTTTCCGCGCAAGATGTCTTTGACTTTTTGTAACTCCGCAGCGCCTTCTTCGCGCAAGAAATGCAAACGCTTGATAATCGATTCGCGGGCTTCAGGGTGTAGCTCGGCAAAAGCGAGATCTTGTAATTCTTCTTTTAAGTTACGCATACCGATACGTTCAGCGAGTGCGGCGTAAATATCAACCGTTTCACGCGCGATGCGCTGGCGTTTTTCTGGGCTTTTAATATGCTTCAGCGTTTCCATGTTGTGCAGGCGGTCAGCCAGTTTCACCAAAAGCACGCGAATATCTTCGCTCATCGCAATCAGTAATTTACGGAAATTCTCTGCTTGTTTTAAATTCTCAGACTTGCCTTCCAGCCGCGATAATTTGGTAACACCATCGACTAAGGTTCTAATCTCTACACCAAATTGCTTCTCAATATCCTCGAGCGTCACGTCGGTATCTTCAACCGTATCGTGTAGCAATGCGGTCACAATGGAGGTCGCATCTAGTTTATAATCAGTTAATTTATACGCCACCTCAACGGGGTGAGAAAAGTAAGGATCTCCCGATGCACGTTTTTGGCTCCCATGGGCTTCCATGGAGAAGGTGTAGGCTCGGTTAATCAAATCTTCATCAGCCGTGGGGTCGTAAGATTTAACTTTTTCAACGAGTTCTTGTTGTCTGGTCATAAAACCACTCTACCGAATCTTTGAGTAAAAGAGAAGGGGGATTGTGCATTGTTTGAGGCTAAAATTTAGATAATTTTTATTTATATTTAGGGTAAATAACACCTTGTATTACCTCTTGCTTTTTGTAAGCGTGGCTTAACTCTTTATTAGCAC
>JAYTDB010000127.1:0-2315 GCA_043736135.1 Rickettsiales bacterium | reverse complement strand
CAGGGATAACCGCAGCGGGCGCGGGTGTGATAACAGCAGGCACTTCTTCGCGCGCAGCTCTAGCCGTTGGCGTTGCAATTAGCGGAACGATATTTCCGTTATTAGTAGAAGGCTTCATTTCACCCGCAGCTGGCATCATTTGCGCCAACATAAACGCATCATCCTGCGGTGCTAATGCGGAAGCCGTTGGAGTAATGGGGGGGGCGATGATGGCAGCAATTTGTTGCTCTACCTTTGGGGAGGGGGTTGCTTTTTCTGGTAGTGCTTCGGCTTGTATTATGTTGGCAGCGGGTTGCGTACTGCTATGCATAATCCAGTCAGAAGGAAGTGCTAACAATAACGCGATAGGATTTTTAGATGCAGGGGTTTGTGCGCTGATAGTGGGATCAATCAGCACACCATTATTTTCTGAGCTGATCGTTGCAATCGACGCATTGCTTAACGCGGCATTTAATGTTGGCGCTGCGTTGATTGCAGGTGCAGCGACTGCAATCGATTCTTTGGGTGCTGGTTTAGAATAGCTCCGTTTTTTATAAGCAGCTTGCGTGTCTTCCGCCGCAACGGGTTTGATGTTTGGGATGACGACGCGCAGAGGACCAGAAGATGGTTTCTCAGTAAATGGCGCTTCTGTGCTTAGTGCCGGCAACGCGTCCGGCTTGACGGATGACATTGCCGCTTTCGTTGCGGCGTTATTAGAAAAAAGACCCGATTGTGCTGCGTGAGCAGGTGAGGTGAAAAATGACAGTAGCCCAAGTACGACGGCGGTAGTAACGCCAGTCTTTTTATGAGAAAGAAATGATATAATGGGCAAGCCGACGTTCACAAATCCTCATTCGTTTTTTTGAGTGTAGCGACTTGATAAGATTTTGCATTAAAAAAAGAAAGCCAAGGCAAATTTTTTTTCGGCACGGGTTTTGCTAAACTCTTTAAAATAATATTTTTAGATATGTTAATAAAATTGTTTGTAATAAGAAGTTGAGATGCTGATGCGAAAAATATGCAGTGGTATAATGATGGTCTTGCTTGCTACGGCATGGCATCAACATGCTTATGCATTTGTGAAACCATCTGCCTTGCCAATCCGTGCCGTTAAACAGCAGGCGGAAGGGAAAACGCTCGTGGATTATCAGCGAAATATTAAGCCTTTGCACCGCCCGCGCATGGCAGTTGTGCGGCCTAATATGAATGGGGGAAAGCGAGACAATCAAGTGACAGAAAAGCCGCTGGCCGATGCTAAATCATCGCCCTCACAACAACTACTTTCCATTTACGGCGAGTAGGTCTATATATTCCGCCATGAGCTACTATAAATTGATTCGCCCCCTATTGCATGCGATGCCACCAGAGCAAGCCCACAACCTTGGTCTATGGGCGTTACGTAATGGATTGTTGCCTAAAAGGCGCTTGTTAGTTGACCCATCATTGGCGGTGAGCCAGTGGGGGCTTTCGTTTGCACATCCTGTTGGATTGGCGGCGGGGTTTGATAAAAATGCTTCAGCGGTTGGGGCGTTATTTGGCCAAGGATTTAGCTTTGTTGAAGCAGGGACAGTCACGCCAAAACCGCAATCTGGCAATCCGACACCGCGTATTTTTCGTCTGAAGGAAGATGCGGCGGTGATTAATCGGTTGGGTTTTAATAATGATGGATTGCAGTCATTTCTGGAGTCGTCGCAACAGCAGGCGAGAACCGGTATTTTTGGTGCCAATATTGGAAAAAATAAAGACAGTGAAGATGCTATCTCTGATTATTTGATTGCGCTTGAAACGGTCTATCCGATTGCCGATTACATCACGATTAATATTTCCTCCCCGAATACGCTCGGGTTGCGGGCATTGCAAAAACGCGAGGCGCTCAAAGAATTATTGACGGCGCTGATGGATAGCCGCGAAACATTGCAGGCACAGCATCAATGCACCGTACCTTTGTTGTTAAAAATTGCCCCTGATTTGGATGAGGATGATTTACAAGGTGTATGTGAAACAGCGCGCGCATTATCGATTGACGGCATGATTGTAAGCAATACGACGATTAAGCGTCCGCGCAGTTTGAAAAGCCCGTATCATGGTGAGCAGGGCGGGCTTTCTGGCGCGCCATTATTTGCGTTATCAACAGAAATTTTATCGCGGGTTTATGCGTTGACGGAAGGGAAAATTCCCTTGGTCGGCGTTGGTGGTATTAGCTCTGCGGAAGATGCTTATAAAAAAATCCGTGCAGGTGCATCGCTGGTGCAGCTTTATTCGGCAGTGGTATATCAAGGATTCGGCGTTGTTAGACAAATAGTAAGCGGATTGCCAGCATTACTTAAAAAAGATGG
>JAYTDB010000126.1:0-3924 GCA_043736135.1 Rickettsiales bacterium | reverse complement strand
CGCGCTTGGTGCAAAACCAATCACCTTGATGCCCGCGCCTTTGAGCATCCCAACAATCGTGTTGTTCGGAATGCCGCCCGCCATCACCGAACCATTTTCCACATCGCCATCAATGACGGCTTTGCGTAGCGCACCCGCCCAGAAATGCTCGATCTTCAGCTGCGCTTCTTTTTTATCCAGTGCACCAGAACGGAATTCTTTGATGACTTCGAGTTGCGTGCGGTTGAAATCATCCGTCGCTTTATTGCCGATAGCACGCACGGGAATCACCGGAAAATCAGGGTCCATCTGCACCGACGGAATCGCGTCACGCGCAGAAGAGCTGATGAATAATTTTTTGAAATTCTCATGCGCGATGGACTCGGACGCGCAGACAAAACGCGTGCCCAGCTGCACGCCCGCAGCACCCATTTCCAAATAAGACGAAATCACTTCACCGCGGCCAATACCGCCCGCTACAAACACGGGAACATCGGTGATATTCGGCAGAATTTCTTGTGCCAAAACCGAGGTAGATACAGGGCCAATATGCCCGCCCGCTTCCATGCCCTCAATCACCAGCGCGTCTACGCCCATACGCACCAGCTTGCGGCCAATAATCGCGCTTGGTGCAAAACCAATCACCTTGATGCCCGCGCCTTTGAGCATCCCAACAATCGTGTTGTTCGGAATGCCGCCCGCCAACACCACATGCGTCACCTTGTTATCAATACAGGTTTGCGCCAACTCAATCAGCTGCGGGTGCATGATGATAAGGTTCACGCCAAACGGTTTTTGCGTCAGTTTTTGTGTCGCTTTAATTTCCGTATCAAGCAAATGTGGTGGCATGGAAGATGCCGCGAGCACGCCGAATGCGCCAGCATTTGATAACGCTGCCACCAAATTGCGTTCCGACACCCACGACATCGCGCCGCCCATCATCGCATATTTACAGCCGAGCAAATCGGTTCCGCGCTTCATGAGTGCGCAGAGGGATGACTGGATAACCGGATGACCGGATGATTGGATAGTATTAGCTGTATTCATGTAGTTACTTTCTTAATTAGTCATCTGGTCATCTTAAATTTGGTTTATCGCCCGATGCTTCTTTACCACCATTTATATACCGTTCATATCCCTCAAAGCGCACACCTTGCCTCACCATTTTAGCGATATTTTCTTGCCCAGTAATTGAAACTTGAAATTCATCAAAAGAAAATCCATTACCACCACAAAAAGCCGAGGGCATATCTCCAGCAAATTGTTTAATATCACTCAAACTGATATTGTCCGACCCGCCAAGCAATCTATCCCCGTCAAGCTCCCAAGGAGTTTCTTCCAAAATATGCCTACGGATTGTTTTTGTTTTTTTCATTAAACGGTCTTTCTTGATTAGTCATCTGGTCATCTGGTCATCCGATTATCCTATTTCTCCATTTCAAATGCCGCGTGCAGCGCGCGCACAGCAAGCTCGGTGTAGTCGCTCGAAATAATCACACTGACTTTAATTTCCGATGTCGAGATAACCAGAATGTTGATATTTTTTTCAGCAAGTGCTTTGAACATCGTCTGCGCCACGCCTGCGTGCGACTTCATACCCACACCTACGATAGACACTTTCGCTACATTCTTATCATCCATCACCGAGCGATATTTCAGCACAGGCTTTAAGCCATCCACCACCGCAAGGGCGCGCTCTAATTCGGTTTTTGGTACGGTGAAGGTGATGTCAGTCGCCTTGCCATCTTCAGTGATATTTTGAACGATCATATCAACATTGATACCGGCATCGGCGAGCGGGCCAAACAATGCCGCCACCATACCCGGTACGTTCGCGATACCAGTGATTAAAATGCGCGCATCATCACGCGAATAGGCGATGCCCGTTACGTTACGTTTTTCCACTAATTCCTCCTCGCTGACGAGCAGCGTTCCTGGCCAATTACTACCGATTACATTTTCATCAAAGCTAGTCAATACCTGTACGGTGACACCATGATTCATCGCCATCTCAACTGAGCGCGTTTGCAGCACTTTCGCGCCGAGTGACGCCAGCTCCAACATCTCTTCATACGATATTTTATCCAATTTTCGCGCGTCGGGAACAAGGCGCGGGTCGGTCGTATAGACCCCGTCGACATCGGTATAAATATCACAGCGATCAGCTTTGAGTGCCGCAGTCAGCGCCACCGCCGACGTATCCGACCCGCCACGCCCGAGCGTTGCGATGCGGCCATCTTTATCAACACCCTGAAAACCAGCTACCACTACCACTTTACCTGCTTTAAGCGCAGCTAGCATCAGAGTCGGGTCGATGGATTCAATACGCGCTTTTCCGTGCGCTTTATCAGTTTTGAGGGGCATTTGCCAACCCGTAAAGCTCTGCGCGGGAATCCCCATTTCATTCAAACACAGTGACAATAAACCGCTGGTCACCTGCTCGCCGCTGGATACAATCTGGTCATATTCTTCCCATGCAATGTCGCTGGTGAGCTTGGATAGTTCTTGCACATAGCCAACCAGCTGGTTGGTCACGCCCGACATAGCGGACACCACAACGGCGACGTGATTGCCCAAATCGAGTTCTTTTTTGACTTTGGTCGCAACATTGCGGATACGCTCGATATTTGCAACTGACGTGCCGCCAAATTTTTGTACTATTAATGCCATAAATTTTTATAATAATGTGACTAAGGAACAAGCCTTTTAAGCAATTTCTTTGCTCATGACAAGTGCATCTGTCGTATTTCCGTCTTCTTGCTTGTAATAGCCCTTACGGCGCCCCGTTTCCACGTAGCCGAGCTTTTGGTAAAGCCCAAGCGCCGCCACATTATTTTCAGCCACCTCAAGGAACATCTTTTTTACCCCTTGTAAAACCAATGCGCGGTGTGCGGTATATAAAAGCTGTTCGGCGATTTTCTGGCGGCGCGCCGAAGGCACCACCGCAAGGGTCAAAATCTCTGCCTGCTCAAACTGCGAACGGGTCATCAGCATGCCCAAAGGATCCGCCTGTTTTGCGCTCCATGCCTGTGTACCAGACGTGAGCATCATATCGGATATTTCTTTTTCTTTCCAATAGATTGGGAATGATTCTTTATGTATAGCATAAAGCACCGCCGCATCGGTTTCGGGCGCAACAGACTGGCTGGGAGCCGTCGATTTCTTACCTAACAAAGCGGCTAAAAGTTCCCGCGCCGCCACGTTTTTTTCATCCAGCTGCAAACATTTTTTTAGTGACTTTGCCGCCTGTGATTTTTGATTCAGTGCAATCTGCGCGCGCGCCAATTGATAGTGACCATCACTATGCTTGGGATCAAGCCACGTCAGAAATTTCAAGCGGAATTCGGCATCTTTATAATTCCCTGCCTCAAGGTGGCGCTTGCCGAGTGCATAATTATTTTTGACCATATCCAGATTGCGATACCAATCGTCTGATACGCCAAACAACCATTTCACAGCCCGATTACCATAGGCGAATATTTCTTCACTCATCGTCATAGGCTGTTTCATGCTTTTATTCCTCACAGATTTGCTATATAGACCCTATATGCAAACGGAACAAAAAACAACTATCGATGCGGAAGAAGTCGCGCGTTTCTCTAAAATCGCCGATGAATGGTGGGATCCGAAAGGTAAATTCGCGCCGCTTCACCGCATTAATCCGCTGCGTATTCAATATATTGTAGAGCAAATTCAGGCGTCGGGATTCAACGTACAAAGCGACCTACGCCTTCTTGATATTGGCTGCGGCGGCGGACTGATTGCCGAACCGTTTGCGAGGCTAGGGGCAAGCGTCACCGCCATTGATGCGGGCGAGAAAAACATTCGCGTGGCGCAAGCACATGCGGAAACATCGGGGCTAAAAATAGATTATCGCTGTATGAGTGCTGAGTCATTAGTGCTGAGTACTGAGAAGGAAATAAACTCACAACTCAGCACTCCCAA
>JAYTDB010000125.1:0-3267 GCA_043736135.1 Rickettsiales bacterium | reverse complement strand
CACACGTTTTTCAAGCTGTTGCGCCACTGATTCTGCAACCAATGTTGCATCCAATTCAGGTTTTGCAATCGGCACGATGTTCACATTAACTTCGTCTTTTGTGATTTTGCCGATATCTTTTTTGATTTTATCGATATCTGCACCTTTTTTACCGATAACTACACCCGGACGAGCCGAGTGAATAGTCACAGTCGCTTTTTTATTAGGACGCTCGATAATGACCTTGCTAACGCCAGCCGCAGCCAGAGTCTTTTTCACATAAGCCTGAATTTTCAGATCTTCATGCAATTTATCCGCAAAATCTTTATCCGCAAACCAACGAGAATCCGTTTGTTTGTTGATGCCTACGCGTAAGCCAATGGCGTTTGCTTTCTGACCCATTAGTTGGACTCCTTCTTAGCTGTGCTTTTAGCAGCTGGTTTAGGCGCTTTTGCAGGCGCTTTTTTCACTGCTGTTTTTTTGGCTTTCGCCTTTACAGGCTCATCCGATTTTTCACCAACAATCAATGTTAGATTCGAGAATGGCTTGAACACGCGAGCTGATTTACCACGGCCGCGAGTGTGCATACGTTTCATCACGATGTTTTTGCCCACATATGCTTCTTTTACATAGAGTGAATCTACGTTCAGATTGTGGTTGTTTTCTGCGTTAGCGATTGCTGATTGCAATGCTTTTTTTACATCATCGCTGATGCGTTTGCTAGAAAACGTCAATTGCGTGAGGGCTTGGTTCACATCCATACCGCGGATGATCTGCGCCACCAAATTCAATTTCTGCGAGCTGATGCGAATACGGTTAATAACCGCTTTCGCTTCATTGGCAGGCAGCTGCCGTTCGAGTGATTTTTTTGACATATACTACCTATTTCTTAACTACTTTTTTGTCCGCCGGCGTATGGCCATTGAACGTGCGCGTTGGCGCAAACTCACCAAATTTATGACCAATCATGTCTTCATTCACCGAAACTGGGATGAATTTTTTGCCATTATAGACACCAAACGTGAGGCCGATAAATTGTGGCAAAATGGTTGAACGACGCGACCATGTTTTGATGATCGTGTGTTTGCCAGAAGCATGTGCCGCTTCGGCTTTTTTCAACATATACCCATCGACAAATGGGCCTTTCCAAACTGAACGTGCCATAACTATTTACCATGCCTATTTTTAATGATGAGCTTGTTCGTTTTCTTTTTCGAACGCGTCTTGTTACCTTTAGTGCCTTTACCCCAAGGCGTCACTGGGTGACGACCACCTGAAGTACGACCTTCACCACCACCATGTGGGTGATCTACTGGGTTCATCGCAACACCGCGAACGCTTGGACGAATGCCCAACCAACGTGAACGACCTGCTTTACCAATGGTCGCATTTTGGTGATCCGGGTTTGACACCGCACCGATAGTTGCCAAGCACACATCGCGCACCAGACGAAGTTCGCCCGAACGCAATTTGATTTGTGCATAACCACCATCTTTACCCACGAGCTGAACATAACCACCCGCTGCGCGAGCCATTTGACCGCCCTTGCCTTCTTTCATCTCCACATTGTGGATGATGGTTCCGACTGGGATGTTTTTCAAGCGCATCGCGTTGCCTGGTTTGATATCCGCTTTTTCCGCAGCAATAACAGAATCACCAACAGCAAGACGTTGTGGCGCAATGATGTAAGCCAATTCACCGTCTTCATATTTAATGAGAGCAATAAAGCTAGTACGGTTTGGATCATATTCAATACGCTCAACCACACCCGCAACATCAAATTTATTGCGTTTGAAATCGATGAAACGATATGTTTGTTTATGACCACCGCCCACACGGAACGCCGTTAAACGACCGTGATTGTTGCGACCACCCGACTTGGTTTTACCCTGAGTCAGTGATTTAACTGGTTTACCTTTCCAAAGCTCAGAGCGGTCAACAAGAACGAGCTGGCGTTGGGCAGGCGTTGTAGGTTTGAAGGTTTTTAATGCCATATTACTTCACTCCTCCCTCTAGATTGATCGACTGACCTTCTGCGAGGGTGATGATTGCTTTTTTGGTATCAACTTGTTTGCCTTTAGTGCCGCGGAAAAGTTTTTGTTTGCCAAGGCGAACGAGTGTGTTCACTTTAGTTACTTTCACGCCGAACACTGCTTCCACAGAAGATTTAATATCTTCTTTGTTAGCGTCCAGACGAACGTTGAATACTACTTTATTTTGTTCAGATGCCATCGTCGATTTCTCGGTGATCACTGGCGACACAATAACGTCGTAGTGATAAGCACGAGCTGTCGATGCTGCTTCTTTTTTACGTTTCAATTTCATTTAAGCCTCTCTTCGAGCGATGCTACCGCTTCTTTAGTCAGAACCAATTGCTTATGACGGAGAATGTCCATCACGTTAACACCAGCGGTTGGCAATACATCCACATGCTTGATGTTACGCGCTGCTTGTGCGAATGATTCATTCACAACTGCGCCATCGATGATCAGTGGTTTATCCCAGCCGAGTGCCGTGAATTTAGCCACCATATCTTTGGTTTTAGCGTTTTTAACATCAGTGCTATCTAAAATGAACAGCGTACCATCGGCTTGTTTAGACGACAGCGCGATTTTCAGAGCGAGAGCGCGAACTTTTTTCGGCAGGTCGATCGCATGTGAGCGAACAACTGGACCGAAAATCGTCGAACCGCCGCGCATTTGCGCTGAACGAAGCGAACCTTGACGTGCATTACCAGAACCTTTTTGTTTGAAAGGCTTCTTAGTCGTGCCCGAAATTTCTGAAATGGTTTTCGTTTTGTGGTTGCCGGTTTGTGCTTTTGCGCGTTGATACTGAACCATGCGGTGCAGGATATCTTTGCGCATAGAAACACCGAACACGCTTTCAGCGAGTTCCAGTTCCCCAGCAGCTTTGTTATCGAGTGTGATGACTTTAAGTTTCATGATTATTCAGCCTTTCCTTCGGAAGAGTCTGTAGCGGCTGTTTCAACAGCAGCAACTTCTTCCACTTTAACTTCTGCGGCACGACGGATACCAGCAGGGAATGGCGCGCGTGGATCAAGTGCTTTTTTCACGGCATCTGATACCAATACATAACCATTTTTTGCACCCGGTACAGAACCCAGTACGAAGATAACGCCTTGAGCATCATCAACAGAAATGACTTCCATATTTTGCTTAGTCACACGCTCTTGACCAAGATGACCAGCCATTTTCTTACCTTTGAAGGTACGGCCTGGATCTTGACGTTGACCAGTAGAACCATGCGAGCGATGGGCAACGGATACAC
>JAYTDB010000124.1:0-3108 GCA_043736135.1 Rickettsiales bacterium | reverse complement strand
CCGGATGAATTATTATCGTTTGATGCCATGAACGCTTTCCAGAAAACGCAAGTATCCAGATCTTTTGGAAGGCCGTCTAATAATTGAATCTGTGCAAGTCCATTCATCAATTCATTGACTTGGATATAATAATTAGACGGCCTTCCAAAAGATCTGGATACTTGCGTTTTCTGGAAAGCGTTCATGGCATCAAACGATAATAATTCATCCGGTTTTGCATGATGTTGTGACATAATTACTCCACAGGTAGTGTGATAAATACAATCTCGTTGGCGCGGATGATTTTTACCATCACAAATTTACGCCCCGCTTGTTTAGCCGTAGTAAATATCTTCTTCATCGCTGCTGCATTGGCTAATGGTTCACCGTTTGCAGATGCGAATACATCTCCCGTGCGAAGGCCGCGGCGCAGGGCAGGGCTATCATTATTGATGCCGACAATCACCACGCCGCTAACATCTTTCCCTAACTTTAATTCGGCGCGAAGTTGGTCGGTGAGCGGCGCCAAATCCATCCCGAGAAAGCTTTCAGCAGCGGTTGGTTTTTTGCCCGCTGGTTTGTCAGTATCGTTGTCGCCAACCATATCTGCTTCTGCGCTTTCATCGAGTTCACCGACATGAATTGGTGCTTTGATTTGTTTGCCTTTGCGGTAGTAGGTGATTTCGGTGTCGGAGCCAATTTTTGTTTCGGCGACGATACGCGGTAGATGGCGCATTTGTGAAATGTCTTTGCCACCAAATTGGGTAATCACGTCACCTGATTGGATGCCCGCTTTTGCGGCAGGGCCGTTTGGTGATACGTCTAAAATGAGCGCGCCCATAGGTTTTGGCAGCCCAAGGCTATCAGCCATCTCTTCCGATACTTCTTGGATTTTTACGCCCAACCAACCGCGATGCGTGCGGCCGAATTCTTTGAGCTGTTTAATAATAGGTTTTGCCAGTTCGGTGGGAATCGCAAAACCAATGCCGATAGAGCCGCCGCTTGGGCTGAAGATGGCACTGTTGATGCCAATCACTTCGCCTTGCATGTTGAATAACGGGCCGCCTGAATTGCCGCGATTAATCGGCGCATCGGTTTGCAGGAAATCATCAAATGGACCTGCGTTAATGGAGCGTTGGCGAGCAGAAATAATCCCTTTGGTCACTGTGCCGCCGAGGCCATATGGGTTGCCAATGGCAATTACCCAATCGCCTACGCGCATATTATCCGAATTACCCATCGGTACAAAGGGCAGGGGGTTTTTAGTTTCAATTTTTAGCAGTGCCAAATCTGTTTTTTTATCACGGCCAACAATTTTTGCTTTGTATTTATCATTGTTGGGAAGCGTGACGGTTACTTCATCGGCATCTTCAATCACATGATTATTGGTCATCACATAACCGCTTGCTTCAATGATAAAGCCTGAGCCAAGACTGGTTACTTCGCGCTCTACGGGTTTTCCGCCCTGTTGCATTTGTCCAAATTGTTGAAAAAATTGCTGAAACGGTTGCATTTCAGGTGTGTTTGGCAGGGTAGGGAACATCTGTTGCACGCCGCCGCTTTTCACTTTTTGCGTAGTAGAAATATTCACCACTGCGGGTGATAATTTTTCGACCAAATCGGCAAAACCATTTGCTGGATTAAGCGGTTCAGCAAAACTGGGTGCAGAAAAAAATAGGGATGAAATAATAGCAACAGCAACAAGCAAGCGTGACATGATGACTCCATTTCTGTCATTCTGCGAATTGCGAGAGCAATTGCGCAGAATCCACTCTGA
This sequence comes from Rickettsiales bacterium, assembly GCA_043736135.1. Lineage (GTDB taxonomy): Bacteria > Pseudomonadota > Alphaproteobacteria > Rickettsiales > SXRF01 > JAYTDB01. Next base: position 1,352 of record JAYTDB010000124.1, on the reverse strand, counting down.
TAATGTTGAGATCCTGCTCGATATACTACATATACCAGCAGGATGACGAAATTTTTTATTCTTCGTCGATGAATTGTTTTTCAGCTTTTTCGTGACGTTCTTGCGCTTCAATCGTGAGTGTTGCAATAGGGCGTGCTTCCAAACGTTTTACGCCAATTGGGTCACCAGATTCGTCGCAATAACCGTAGGATTTATCTTCAATACGTTTAAGTGCCGATTCAATTTTGCCGATGAGTTTCAAATAACGATTGCGTGTGCGGAGCTCAAGACCTGCTTCGGTTTCCAGCGATGCACGATCTGACAAATCGGGCTCGCGCCAGTTTTCTTCTTTGAGATTATTGATGGTATCTTGTGATTCAGCAATCAGCTCATCGCGCCATGCCACCAACTTTGTACGAAAATATTCGAGCTGTTGGACATTCATGTACTCTTCTTTTTCAGAAGGTTTATACGCTTTAGAGGCTGCAACCATAATACTATCTCCCATCAATAATGTAAAAACGAAGAGCTAATGTCATTAACAAGATTATACCAAAATGCAATCATTTATACTCTTACTATATTTCGTTTGCTCGTGCAGCAAACGCCATCTCTAGTTTTGCGAGCTCCACGGCAACTCTTAGCTCGATATCTTCGATGAGCCCCATCAAATACGGGTCGCTAAGTGTTTGTTTTTGTTCTTCTAGCGTCAGTGATAAATCGGCAAGCATATGTGAGGGTATTTCGCCCATAAGCAGCTGTTGGCGAAGGCGTTCGAGCACATCCAGCATGGATTTCCCGTGTTTAAGCGCCCGTTCGCGCTTGCGTTCTTCTTCGCTAATTTCTTGCAAGGCAAATAAATTGGAAAGTCCTGTTGTTGCTGAAATTTCAGTGGCTTGTGTGGCTGCGCTACTGCTCTGTGCGCCCGATAACAGGCTGGAAAAACTGACAGAACTGCCGCCGCTCGATTTACGTGCGGGCGTAGTTGATTTTATTGCTCCATAGCCGGTGACTTTAATGTCCATGCGTAGACTATAGCGCAGTCTAATGAAGATTTCGAGCGGCAAATTTTGCCGCCTCATAAACGCATAAAAGGAGTGTTTATTATTAGTGGCGGCAAGAAAATATCAATAATCATTGAATATCAGTTACTTAAGGTTTGGCACGGCTTTCGCTCCCTTATTTAGGTATCACATACGGGGAATCATATGATTAAAGGACATTTAAGCCACGGAACAACGATTGCACTGCCCTCTACGGGTGGTGAAGCGTTTGTTCGTCGGGTTGCCTTTTGCAGTTTTGGGATGACATTTGGCTTTGCTTTTATTTTACTGATATTTGCGATGTTGCCCATGACTGCCCACGCGGAAGCG
>JAYTDB010000123.1:0-4073 GCA_043736135.1 Rickettsiales bacterium | reverse complement strand
CTCGGCTGGCAAAAAAAATGGAGCATTTTGCGCGCGATTTCGCTGTTGGCGGTACGCTGTTTGAACAGCTCGGTTTTTATTATGTTGGGCCGGTAGATGGGCATAATTTGGAGCATTTGTTGCCCGTGTTGCGTAACATTAAAAATGAAAAAAACTCAGGCCCTGTGCTGCTGCATGTGGTGACTAAAAAGGGGCATGGCTACGCGCCAGCAGAAGCGTCGGATGATAAATATCACGGCGTGGTGAGCTTCGATGTGCAAACGGGCGCACAGAAAAAATCAGTAACAGCAGCACCAAGCTATACAAAAGTTTTTGCTGATAGCTTGATTAAAGAAGCGGCAAAAGACAAAAAAATTATAGCGATTACGGCGGCGATGCCTTCGGGCACTGGCCTTGATTTGTTTGAAAATCAATTTCCTGATCGCTGCTATGATGTGGGCATTGCTGAACAACATGCGGTGACATTCGCTGCTGGTCTTGCATCGCAGGGCTACAAACCGTTTGCGACAATTTATTCGACATTTTTGCAACGCGCTTACGACCAAGTGGTGCATGATGTGGCGATTCAGAATTTGCCTGTGCGTTTCGCGCTTGACCGCGCAGGACTGGTGGGTGCTGACGGCCCAACGCATGCTGGCTCATTTGATATTACGTATCTCGCATCTTTGCCAAATTTTGTCGTGATGGCCGCTTCGGATGAAGCAGAATTGGTGCATATGGTGGCGACCGCAGCGGCGTATGATGCGGGCCCGATTGCCTTCCGCTACCCGCGCGGCGAGGGCACTGGCGTTGCAATTCCTGAAATGGGCGTTCCGCTTGAAATCGGCAAAGGCCGCATGATTAAAGAAGGACATGACGTTGCGTTTTTATCGCTCGGCACGCGTTTGCAAGAATGCTTAAAAGCGGCTGACATATTAGAAGCGCAGGGCATCAGTGTGACGGTGGCCGATGCGCGTTTTGCTAAGCCTTTAGATACATTGCTTATCTCATCCCTCATCGCTCATCACTCATTACTCATTACCGTGGAAGAGGGAAGTATTGGCGGATTTGCGGCGCACGTGCTTTCCTTTGCAGCTAAAGAAAACTTGCTGCAAAATGCCGCGCAGATTGTGCCCCTTTATCTACCCGATACGTTCCAAGAACATGGAAAACCGAGCGCGATGTATGACGAAGCAGGCCTCAACGCCGCGCAGATTGTGGAGTCGGTGCTAGCGCGCATTCAGCCGAAACCCGCGCTGATTAAAAGTGCAAAATAACATTAATATCAGATGGTTGCGATATATTAACCAAGCTGTGCTATCATTTTTGAATGCAGCATAAAAAAAATAATACGCTCCCTGATCTCTTGTATAAGACGATTTATCTCGTCGATGATTTGCTGGACGAAAAACCTGATGAGTGGCAGCAGTTCACCAGCAAGCCGGGGATGTTACCCAGAACGATTGATGAGGTCGTTGAGGCGTCGATGCCCTGTGGATTGTTATCCCATTTGGCAGAGCACGATTCGCCGGTGATAGAGCAGCTGCTCAAAGAATATCCGTCTTATATTCCGCTGCTAAATGGCATGGCCTACCTATGCGGACAATTATCAGATGCCCGCGAGGAAGTGAAAAAAGCCGAGAAGGCGCATTGCCCACATAGCCACATAGCAAAAGCTCGGGTGCAATTGGCTAGGGCCGACTTGCATATATCGGTGGTGGCGAGGCTGGTCATGGACGGATGCCACGGCGAACTTAATTACGACCTAGATAAACTAAAAACCCTATTGCCGAAATTAATTGCCGACGATTTTGTAAGAATAACTGATGTAAATGAGCATGGTACTTATTTAAGCGTACAAGATGCCACCAATTCAATGGGCGGCGGGCGTTCAAACGTTAAAGGCATCGCCATAGTCGAAATGCAAACATATATGTATAATGACTTGTTTGATGCATTTGCCGATTTGGAAACTGAGCGCAGAACTGGCACGCCGACCAGCAATGCGTTTGTCAATTACTGCCGTGTTAAATATCCTGATATGGACATGCAGATGCTATACGATAAGGCGCAGGAAAAATTTGCAGGGAAAAGTACTATCGACTCAAATGATATGCATCAGTTGAATTTTAAATTGGCTATGGCAGCAGCCACCTATTGCTCAAATATTCAATCGGGTTTGGAAGATAAGATATATTTGAATAGTGAGACGCGCAAACAGGGGCGCTTACAAAAAGAACGTGAAGAATCATCTGGCTACGTGCTTGGCTAAGGGCTTGCTAACTGATATAGTAGAGCTATGAACTACATTATCGTTACAGGCAATACACTCACTTTTAACGGCAAAATCTATGCTTGTGCGATTGGCAAGGCGGGGTTCTCGGCGGATAAAAAAGAGGGTGATAATTGTACGCCGACAGGGACTTTTCCGCTTCGTGAAGTGTGGTATCGCGCCGATAAAATGGATGCGCCAAAGACAGCGCTTCCGCTGCGGATTATCACCCAGAATGATGGCTGGTGCGATGATGTTTCGAGTGAGGAATATAATCGGCATATGCTCCGTCATCCCTTTGAGCGTCGGAATCCAGAAAACAAAGCACTGGATTCCAGCTTTCGCTGGAATGACGCGGAGATGTTATGGCGTGAGGATGACTTATACGACGTGGTGGTGGTGATTGGATATAACGATGCCCCCGTTGTTGCGGACAAGGGCAGTGCCATTTTTATGCATATCGCTAAGCCCGCCTACGCGGGGACGGAGGGCTGTGTGGCATTGGAAAAACGCGATTTATTGGATGTTTTGCGCCATTGTGACGCGCAAACAATGATTGTAATCGAAAAAGCCTGATTTTGCTTGCGCTTTGCAAGCCTTCGCATTAGCTTCCGCCAATCATTTTTTGAAAGGACTACCCGATGGCAAGCACAGCAAAAGCAGTTAGCAACTTCACCGATTTTAAAGTAGCGGATATTTCGCTGGCTGCGTGGGGTCGCAAAGAAATTTCACTCGCGGAAACGGAGATGCCTGGTTTGATGGCTCTTCGCGCAGAATATGGCACTGCGCAACCACTCAAAGGTGCAAGAATCATCGGCTGTTTGCACATGACCATTCAAACGGCGGTGTTGATGGAAACATTGACGCATCTTGGCGCAGAAGTACGCTGGTCGTCATGCAATATTTTTTCGACGCAAGATCAAGCGGCGGCAGCCGTGGCGGCAGCGGGTATCCCTGTGTTCGCTTGGAAAGGCGAAACCGAAGAAGAATATGAATGGTGCATCGAGCAAACGTTGAAAGGCCCGAACGGCTGGACGGCGAATATGATTTTGGATGATGGCGGCGATGTAACCTTAGTAATGCATAATAAATACCCTGAATTGCTAGCTTCAATCAAAGGTATTTCAGAAGAAACAACAACGGGCGTTCATCGCCTGCATGAGATGGTAAAAGCAGGAAAACTGATGGTGCCTGCTATCGACGTGAACAACTCTGTGACCAAATCGAAATTCGATAATTTATATGGCTGCCGTGAGTCGTTGCCTGATGGTTTGAAACGCGCAACTGACGTGATGCTTGCGGGAAAAGTAGCGGTTATCGCTGGTTTTGGTGACGTGGGTAAAGGCTGTGCCGCATCGCTTAAAACACAAGGTGCACGCGTTATCGTGACTGAAATTGATCCAATCTGTGCATTGCAAGCAGCGATGGAAGGTTACCAAGTGACGACGATGGAAGAAGCAGCACCACAAGCAGATATTTTTGTGACGGCAACTGGCAATGAAGACATCATCACGCTGGAGCATATGCGTAGCATGAAAGATCGTGCGATTGTGTGCAATATTGGTCACTTTGATTCTGAAATTCAGGTGGCTGCATTGCAGAACATGGTATGGTCAGAAGTGAAACCACAAGTGGATGAAATTACCTTCCCAGATGGCAAACGCATCATCTTACTTGCCAAAGGTCGTTTGGTGAATTTGGGCTGCGCTACTGGGCATCCGAGCTTCGTAATGAGCATGTCGTTTGCTAACCAAGTAATCGCACAAATTGAGCTGTGGACCAACCATTCGAAATACGAAAATAAAGTATATGTATTGCCAAA
>JAYTDB010000122.1:0-3321 GCA_043736135.1 Rickettsiales bacterium | reverse complement strand
GCTTGCGCGAGGCAATTCGACAATTCATGGCATGGCTTGCACTAAATATCGTGACCGCATATATCGTGCAAGTGGTGCCCGCGTAAGCCTGTTTCCGGTAACACCCTATCTTGATGAGTGGTATAAGCTGCGCGAAAGAAAGGAAGGAAAAAATAGAGCCATCTTCATGTCAAGCGAAGCGGTTAGCTATCGGGTCGATCTCGTCACCAACGAAGAAGGTCGTTTTTCCTTTCCTGACCTTAAGCCTGGCCGCTACTTCATACAGATATATCATGAATTCACATCGCGGCATGCTGGACGAGCAGATCGTGGCGCTTCGACTGACATGATAAACGGAGTACTGACCACTACTAACTACTATGAGGATTACGATTACAATGTTGGCCACTCAAATCGAATGGAAAAATTCGTCGAAATGAAAACTGACGGCGATTCAGAAAAAGTTACTTTATTGAAAGGTGGCGGACTTTTGAAACTGGGTGGTTGTAGTTGGTAAAGAACGGGGCGATCTCGGTAAACCGGGCAACCAAAGTAGGTTGGACTTTGGCCCGATGCTCTTTACTGATTGCAACGTTGTCTAATCCAAGCGATGCTTTACCGGAGTTTGCAAAATGAGTCGTTACCCATTTTGAATCTGTTCCGACGCTTTCTTTTAAATTGCGATGTCGCCATTGGCGGTGCGATATCTAAACAATGCTGACACAGAATCTTGATCGATCTATAAGGATTATAAAACGTGAAACCTATTTTTCTTACTGCTTTTTTTGTCAGCGTCGCTATGCTATCCGCCCCTTCTTCTGCGCTCGCCAAGAAAAAGGCTGCCGCTGCTCCACAGAAGGAAGTTTTGTATGATTGGTGGTTTGTCTGGACGGGCGGGAAATCGCCATCACGTGAAATCATCTATATCGATTCGCTTTCTGTTGAAACGGTGGTTGATCATGCAGCGGTCTTAGGCGGCAATTTTGACCCAAGGAAAAAGCCTCCGGTTGCCTATATTGAGGCAGACGGTGTATCGATATTCGAAAACTCTAAAACGAAGCCTGCACGGATCAATGGTCGTGTTCGTGTGAAATGCGACACGATGCAAATGATGTTTGAGACCAGCTATAGACAGTATTGGCAGACAGAGCGCTTCGAGACCAAACCCCCAACTCAGTGGTTTAATGTCACGAGTGACGTGAAATTTTCAAGAATCTACCAGTTTCTGTGTGAGCCTAAAATGCGCACTGAAAAGAATATGATGATGCGTGTGGACCAAACTTCCGATCCGCTTGATACAACTTGGACCAAGCTTTGGAATGATGTGCCGCAACCAAAATTCGTATCCAAGAAAACAAAAGAACAGGCTCAGGCAGACTTTGACAAAACAGCGGCGCGAGGCCTGGCCATAATTGCAGAAGGAACCAAGCAAGCCAACGATACGCAGGCACGGATTCTACGTGATGAAAAGGTCACGGCGATGGAGCAACGCGCCCTTTTCGGCAAAATGCGCAGCAAAGCCAGTCCGTTGTTACATTCTTGGTTGGGCGCAGATGAAAGTGCTTTGGTGGCAAGCTGGGGTGTTCCTAACAGCAGTCACAATGCGGCGAATGCCCGTTTTTTAAGCTATGTCTATGGCTTTGAGAGGCAATATCAGACGCAGGATGGGAATGGCAATGTGCTGGCTAGTTCCCGAGATGAATTTTCATGCAACATGACATTCGAAGTACGCAACGGCATCATTAAGGATTATCGTTCTGATGGCAATTATTGTGGCACTGCCGCAAGTAGCATGGCTCGTGGTCCGAATTAAAATGATTCAAAAAAAAGGGGGTAGCCCAGGTAGTCCAATTTCACATGATTTACACATCGCATGCTTAGTCTCAGCATACATATCAATCAGAACGAACAATGAAACCCAATATCAGCAGTCCACAAGAGAATAAAATCAACCATAAGCGCGGTGTCTTGGACTGGATTGAATGGGCCGGCAATAAGTTACCCGACCCTTCCATTTTATTCATGCTCTTGGCCCTGACGGTGATTATTTTATCGGCCGTGGGGAGTGCCGCAGGTTGGAGTGTCCAGCCTGTCAAACCGCAGGTAGTGATGGAAGCGCAACGTGATGCACAAGGCAATCATGTGACTGATGCAAAAGGCATTGTCGTACAAGCGCCCAAAAAAGATGCGAACGGTCAAATTCAGGTAGAACTCGTTGAAAGTGGCGCGCCTTTAGAAGTTAAAAGCTTGCTTAGCGCAGATGGCATTTACTGGATGTTCTCATCCATGTTGAGAAATTTTGCCCACATGCCTGCGCTACCGCTTATTTTTGTGGCTATGCTGGGCATTGGGCTAGCTGAAAAATTCGGTTTTTTTAGTGCATTAATGCGCTGGTTAGCCTTTATGACACCGAAAAGACTGATTACACCAGCCATCGTTTTTCTTGGTGCCAACTCATCGGTGGCTTCTGATGCCGGCTATATTATTTTGCCGCCATTGGCGGCTGCATTATTTTTAGCAGTGGGTCGCCATCCCGTTGCAGGCCTTGCCGCTGCCTTTGCTGGCGTGGCTGGTGGCTTTGGTGCAGGCTTTTTCCCTACCGGTGGCGATGGTGTACTGACAGGATTCGCCCAAGATGCCGCGCGCGTCATTGACCCCAATTACTCGATTACCATTTTGCATAATTACTACTTCAAAATTGTATCCGCCATCGTGGTGACACTCGGCGCCTGGTATGTCACCGATAAAATCGTTGAGCCACGCCTGCTTCGATTGCATGGCGATGAATTACAGAGCAGCGAAACCGGCGCCATCGCTGATATGGCTTTAAAACCTACCGAGCGCAAAGCCTTGCTGTCGTCATTGGCTGTTATGGTGTTACTACTCGGCATTTTTGCGGCTTTAATCGTACCCAACGACATGCCTCTGAATGGCGTCGGCAAGCAAACGCTGGCCAATGGCAGAGTATTGGTACAGCAAGCGGTCGATATTCAGCCGATGGGCACTGAAACTAAAGTGGCTGCACATGATGTGCTCACCATTGACCCATTGGTGATTACCGAGAAAGAAGCAGCCGGTCGCTTGGTGGAAACACCCGGAACCCGTTGGTCGCAGGTCATCGTACCGATTATCCTGATTATTTTTTTGATTCCTGGCCTCGTGTACGGATATCTCACTAGCCAGTTAAAATCGCAAAATGACGCCATTGATGCCATGTACCATGGCATTCGAAGTATTGTGCCGGTGCTTGTTATTCTGTTTTTTCTGGCACAGTTCGTGAATTATTTTGCCTACTCACATCTCGACAGAATGTTGGCCTATCTTGGTGGCAGTTTTCTATTT
>JAYTDB010000121.1:0-2818 GCA_043736135.1 Rickettsiales bacterium | reverse complement strand
CGCAGCAGCGTCTAAATGCGTCACATATAGCGGCATCTTAGTTAGGATTTCTGCTAAAATATAAGGTTCGGGAGTATTGCCATTGACCATCATCCACGCCATGTACATTTCTTCCCATATTTTGCGATCCTCGATCCAGCCTTTTTGCAATGCATAACGCAAAGTCATTACACGCCCAGATGTACGCAAATCATGCACCAATAAAGCGCGGCGCATACCACGAATAAGAAACCGCATGGCATCATAAAAAGAAAGCGATATTTTTTTTATATCTTCTGCTGTTGGATTAGTAACACACAACACCTTCTTTAACGTAGAGAGATGTGTAGCCGTATCATCTATCCGCCACAAAATCATATCCAAATAACTTATTGGCGTTCGCATATACAAAAGACTGCGTATTTTAATAACATTATGGTAAAAAACACTGTGCGGTATTTTATCCATGCGCTCGACATCAAAGGTAAGCAAACAGGGGGTATTATCGATAATATTTCTGATATGCTGCCATTCTTCATCGCTCGCATCGGGACATTCAATTGCTAAATCAACATCAGAATTTTCAGTAGCCCGCCCCGTTGAATGCGACCCATACACATAAATCGCTTCCACATAAGGCAGTTGCACCAATGCTCTAAAGAAAAGCTCTTTCCGTAAATCCGGCAAGGTGAGTGCTTCAGCCATGATGCGCATCCATCAACGCAATAAACCGATCGAATAAATAGGCGCTATCGTGCGGCCCTGGCGATGCTTCGGGATGTCCCTGTACCGAGAAAATCGGCTTGGTTTTATGGCGGATACCCTGAATGGTTTGATCAAACAACGAAAGATGTGTGATTTCCACATCATCTGGCAAATCGTCTTTACTCACTACGAAGCCGTGGTTTTGGCTGGTGATTTCCACTTTTCCTGTGGTTAAATCTTTGACGGGATGATTCGCACCGCGATGACCTTGCGTCATTTTCTCCGTTTTACCGCCAAGCGTCATACCGAGCAGCTGATGCCCCAAACAAATACCAAAAATCGGCTTGCCCGTATCAATCAATGCTTGAATAGTCGGCACCGCATATTTTGCCGTTGCCGCTGGATCGCCCGGGCCATTCGACAAGAATACGCCATCTGGATTCAGCGCCAAAATGTCCGCTGCCGATGTTTTGGCTGGCACGACGGTCAGCTTCACACCGCGTTCAGTGAGATGACGAAGAATATTATGTTTCGCACCGTAATCAACCGCTACAACGTGATAATTAACGGCTGGATGCTGAGTTATAGCGGGCGACAATTTCCACAGTGGTTTTTTCCACTCATGCGATTTTTTACTGGTCACATCGGCTGCGAGTTCCAAGCCCTTCATGCTCGGGAATGCGCGCAACTCTTCGAATGCCTCTTCAACGCCAAACTCAGAATCCGGCACAGCGGCGAAAATCATCGCATTCTGGGCGCCTGCTTTGCGGATATATTGCGTCAGCGCGCGTGTATCAATGCCACAAATACCGATAATACCGTGTTTTTTAAGCCAGCCATCCAATGAGACTTGACTGCGGAAGCTTGAGGGTTCGGTTGGCTGCTCGCGAATCACCAACCCTGCGCAATGCGGCACAGCGGATTCTATATCATCCTCATTGCAGCCCGTATTGCCAATATGGGGCGCGGTAAAAGTGATGATTTGCCCTGCGTAAGACGGGTCAGTCAGTATCTCCTGATAACCAGTCATCGCGGTATTGAAGCATAATTCACCAATGCTTGCCGTGTCCGCGCCAATGGCAAATCCCGAAAACACCGTGCCATCTGCAAGTAACAGTGTGGCTGGGCGGTGGTTTGGTTTCTGCGTCATAACGGTGCAATATCCCTTGGTTTTAAGTAATTTATTTAACTGGTATGTAGGTCGTGTGGAGATTCACGCTAAGCCGCTAGCGAAAATACGGATTTTCGAGAACCGCCACGCAAATGTACATTTGGTACATGCGTAGCGGAAGCGCAGAAAATATGTATTTGCAGCAAGGCTATAGTAGTGAAGATCCTCACGATCTAGGCAAATTGGCGGGACATTACGGATGATGAGCGGGGTTGTCAAGGGGCTTTCGTCATCCTCGCGAAGGCGGGGATCTAAGGCATTTGCATCAAGCCCAACGAGATCCCGCAACAAGTGCGGGATGACAAGCACCTAAAGGCAGCAAAGCTGCCAAGGTTAGTTGTCACTTCTCTTGCTTCTTCACGAAATCAACGATGATAGGCACCACATGTTCACGGAATTTGCGACCGTTGAAAATACCATAATGCCCCACGCCTTGCTGGATATAGTGATGACGTTTATTTTTCGGCAGGTTTTTACAGATGGTTTGCGCCGCCTCAGTTTGCCCAACGCCAGAAATATCGTCTAATTCACCTTCAAGCGTCAGTAAACCCGTGGTGGTAATCGCTTCTGGCTTTACTTTTTTGCCTTTATACATAAACTCGCCTTTAGGTAGCGAATGCTCTTGAAATACCTCGCGGATACAATCGAGGTAAAATTCCGCCGGTAAATCCGCCACCGCTAAATATTCATCATAAAATTTACGATGCGCTTTCGCTGATTCACCATCACCTTCCACCAGATGTTTGAATAAATCTTTGTGAGCCGTAATGTGACGGTCGAAATTAAGCTGCATAAAGCCAGAAAGCTGTATAAAGCCTGGATAAACACGACGCATAAACCCTGGATAATTCATCGGCACGCGGGTAATTACGTTTTGCTCAAACCACTCAATCGGTTTTTTCTCCGCCATCTCATTCACCTTGGTCGGGTTGATACGTGTATCAATTGGCCCGCCAATCAGCG
>JAYTDB010000120.1:0-6505 GCA_043736135.1 Rickettsiales bacterium | reverse complement strand
CGAACAAAGATACGCGTATCTTTTTTCTCGCCTGCGATGGCAATAAGTTTGCTTTGTAACTGATTCAGCGCAACCGGTGTTTTTTGCAGGAATATTTTGCCATCAGCAGACACGCTCACCGCCAGCGGTTCATCTTGTCCTGCAATTGGGCTTGCCGCCGTTTTCGGTAAATCAACGGTGACGCCTGACGTCATCATCGGTGCTGCCACCATGAAGATAACCAGTAGCACCAACATAACGTCCACCATCGGCGTGACGTTGATTTCCGAGAATGCACTCTGGCGATTATTTCTGCTTCTGCCGCCTTTATTGCCGCCGCCTAGACTCGCGCCCATATTATGCCTCTAACTGACGAGATAGAATAGTGTCAAACTCCGTCGAGAAATCATCCAATTTGTTAGAAAAACGATTCACGTCGGTGTTGAATTTATTATAAGCTATTACCGCAGGAATCGCCGCAAAAAGGCCAACCGCCGTGGCAAACAATGCTTCTGCGATACCTGGAGCAACCGCAACTAACGAGGTGTTTTTTGATGCTGCAATCGAGTGGAAGCTATTCATGATCCCCATTACGGTGCCGAATAAACCAATGAACGGCGCGGCAGAACCGGTGGTGGCAAGGAAGCCTAAACCGCGTTCCAAATTTTCCACTTCGCGGTTGCGCGATACCAACATCACTTGCACGATGCGTTCTTTTAGCGACAGGCGGAAGCCTTGCGGCGCCAGCATATTTGATGTTTTCGAGCGGAACCACTCTTCCATCGCCGCCACAAACATCACCGCCATTGGGTGATTCGCACGTTTTTTTGATTTTTCGTAAAATTTATCGAGCGCTTCCGCTGCCCAAAATTCATTTTCAAAACGCGCCGCTTTTTCTTTGATGCGGCGGAAGGTAAAGTATTTTTCAAAAATAATTGCCCAGCACCAGAACGATGCCATGAGTAGCATAAGAATAACTGATTTCACAATCCAGTCGGCTTGAATGAACATGCCCCACATCGATAAATCATGAACAGCAGAAGCGGCAGTGCCAGCAAGCGTGGTGCTATCAACACCTTCGACGGCGGTTGAAACGGGATTAGCCATATCGTATCCTTATTTAAGTGAAAAGTTGTGTGAGTGCCTTATGCACGAATTCGGGCAGTTTGGCGAGTGTCTTTTTGTTATTTATCACTGCAAGCTTCACCTCGCAAGTTACCAATTTTTCATCTCCGCGAGAAATCGTTTGCTGCATGCATAGCGTCACCTTGCTGATGTCGGTGAGTTCGGTGGTGATGGTGAGTAGATCATCCAACTGCGCGGGTTTGAAAAATTCCAGCGTGCATTTGCGGACAACGAAAGCGACATCATGTTTTTCCAGCAGCTCGCGTTGTTCAATGCCGATGCTTCGCAACGCCTCGGTGCGCGCGCGTTCAGCAAATTTCAGATAATTCGCATAATAGACCACATCGCCTGAGTCGGTGTCTTCGTAGTAAATGCGGATGGGAAATGAGTGAACGCTCTTAGTCATAGATTCTTACTTGCAAAATAACACACCACGCGGTTCATGATTTTCTAGGTCAATCGTTACAGCACTAGCCACTTTAATATCCTTAATGACTACATCGGGCTCTGGATTTGGAGAAACCGCACCAAACCCACCATTCTTGCTTTTCACAAACATCGGTTTTACGGGGAAATATACTGTGAGCGAAAGCCTGATGGCATAGTTGCAAGGGGTAGGGTGGTGACTAACTGAATAGGTGCAGGCATGTTCGCGCTCATTAGGCGTACTGGAACTGCAAAACATGCCCTCATTTCTAAGCTTGCCGACAAAGTCTTTTTCGCTTGCTGGTAAGTATTTAGAGAAATACGTCTTTAGTTGCTCGTTTACTTCATCTGTATTGGCAATACCGCCGTAAGGTCCCTTCGGTATCGTGGTCATCACTCCTGCAACCCATAGTGGCTCTTTTTCTGGGGGAGTGCCTACACAACCGTAAAGGACGGGCAAGCAAGAGGCGATTAAGCTGAAAAATATAATGAGAGAAACTATTTTAGGAAATTTCATAATGCTTCATCCTCATCCAGCAACGGCAATGTGGCGATTTGCGCGGGTGGTTTTAGGCCCAGATGCGAAAAGGCGGTGGCGGTGAGCATACGCCCGCGTGGGGTGCGTTGGATCATACCGATTTGTAGCAAGTATGGCTCGATAGTTTCTTCAATCGCATCGCGCTGTTCGGAGAGCCCCGCTGCGATGGTTTCCACACCCACAGGCCCGCCTTGGTAATGGTCGGAAATATAGCGCAGGTAACGGTGATCCGCCGAATCTAACCCCAACCCATCCACTTCTAATTTGAGCAGAGCATGGTCAGCGAGGGTTTTATCAATGATATTTTTATTACCCGCATGCGCAAAATCACGCACGCGCCGCAGCAAGCGAATCGCGATACGCGGCGTGCCACGCGAACGGCGGGCGATTTCATGCGAACCTTCTTTATTGATGGCTATATTCAGCAGGTTGGATGCGCGTTCGACCACCGATTGCAAATCTTTTACATCGTAAAAACGCAAGCGCAGCGGAATACCAAAACGATCGCGTAGCGGGCCCGTAATCAGCCCCAGCCGCGTGGTTGCGCCCACCAACGTAAATGGCGGTAAATCAATCCGCACGGTGCGCGCGGCAGGGCCTTCGCCAATCATCAAATCGAGTTTCATATCTTCCATCGCAGGGTAGAGAATTTCTTCCACGGCGGGGTTCAGGCGGTGAATTTCATCGACAAACAACACATCGTTTGGTTGTAAATTCGTGAGCACCGCGGCGAGGTCGCCCGCCTTGGTCAAAATCGGGCCAGAGGTGGGGCGAAAACCCACGCCCATTTCTTTGGCGATGATTTGCGCGAGAGTGGTTTTGCCAAGCCCCGGAGGGCCGTAAAGCAGCACATGGTCGAGCGCATCGCCACGATTTTTGGCGGCTTTGATAAACACGTCGAGATTTTCGCGCACTTCGGGTTGCCCTGTAAATTCCGCGAGCGATAGCGGGCGCAGACCGTTCGCCGCCAAATCTTCTTCGCTCATCACCGCATCAGAGAGTCGCGTTGCTTCGGTCATTTTTTCATCAGCTCCTTCAGGCTCACGCGAATAAGCTCATTCAGCCCCGCTTTAGCACCGAGTTCGCTGGATGCTTTGAGTGCCGCGCTATAGGCTTCCGAGCGTGAATAGCCCAGATTGACAAGCGCAGAAATGGCATCATCCGTCGTCGGCGATGATTGGCTGGCAGTAGTTTTTCCTGAGGCATCGCTTTTCATGCCCAATTCGCCAACAGGCATTTTAGTGACCTTGTCTTTTAGCTCAACCACGATGCGTTCGGCAAGCTTCGGGCCGATGCCGCTGATGGCTTTGAACGCGGCGATGTCTTTGGCAATGATGCTGCGGGACAGTGTTTCTGGCGGATAGGCAGAGAGAATCGCAAGCGCGGTTTTGTTGCCGACCCCTTGCACGCCGCAGAGCACGCGAAACCAATCGCGCTCAACGCTGTTGCGGAAGCCGTATAAATGAATATGGTCTTCGCGGACATGTGTTTCGATGATAAGTTCAGCAGCCGTGCCAATTTCTAGCGCGCTGATGGTGGAAGCCGCGCAAAACACCGAATAACCGACCCCATTCACGTCAATGATGAGCGAATCTTCGTCCGTAGAATCAATGCGTCCTTTGAGTTTTCCGATCATGCGCCCGTCCATTTTTTGGTATTGCGGTGATGCGCGTGGGCGATGGCGACAGCGAGCGCATCGGCAGCGTCTTCGCTTTTGGCATCTGATTTTGGGAGTAATGTTTTGACCATCATGCCTATCTGCGCCTTGTCCGCGTGACCGTTTCCGACCACGGATTTTTTTACTAAATTGGTGCTATATTCATACACGGGAAGCCCTGCGAGCGAAAGCGATAAAATCAGTGCGCCGCGTGCTTGCCCCAGCTTGAGTGAGCTTGCTGCGTTCTTATTGACGAAGGTTTCTTCAATCGCGGATTCAGCTGGCTTGTAAAGGGCAATCACTTTCGTCAGCTCATCATGCAGCATCTTCAGGCGAACGGAAATTTCAAGCTTTGGGCTTGGGCTAATAGTGCCGCAAGCAATGAATGAAAGTTGATTGGTGGTGCAAGTGATAAGCCCCCAGCCTGTATGTGTCAGCCCTGGGTCAATGCCGAGTAATATCATCTACTCATCCAAATTGGTGAAAACTTCCTGCACATCGTCATTGTCTTCCAACAACTCAATGAGTTTATGCACTTGTTTGGCTTGATCTTCATTTGCCGTCGCCAAGATTTTTGGTTGCCATAACAGCTTGGCAGACAGCGGAATACCAAAGCGTTTTTCTAGCGCATCGCGCACGCCGATAAAACCTTCGGGCGAGCTGGTGATGATATGGCCTTCTTCGCTGGATTCGCAATTATCCGCACCTGCTTCAATCGCTGCTTCCAGCATCGCGTCTTCACCTGAAACACTGGCGGGATAAGCCACAAAGCCGACATACTCAAACATGAAACTGACACTGCCCGGATCGCCTAAATTGCCGCCACATTTGGTGAAGGCAGAGCGAATATCAGGAGCGGTACGGTTGCGGTTGTCAGTGAGTGTTTGCACGATTACGGCAACGCCACCAGCACCATAACCTTCATAGCGAATGGTTTCAAAAATATCGCCTTCACCACTACCCGCGCCGCGTTTAATCGCGGCATCAATTTTATCGCGAGGCATGTTTTCTTCGCGCGCCCAAATAATCGCAGAGCGCAAACGCGCATTCATCAAAGGATCAGGCATGCCTGACTTTGCTGCCGAGATGATTTCGCGAGCAACTTTTGTGAACATTTTTCCGCGCTTAGCATCTTGCTTGCCCTTGCGCACCATAATATTTTTAAACTGGGAATGACCTGCCATATGAGATTAGTTCTTGGTGCTTGGTTGGATTTACCAACAACAAAATACCAAGAACTACCTTTCTATTTTACTAAGAACACATCAACGCGATCTGGCTCACCACCTGGGTTTTTATCCCCTTCGGCTTGCACGTTAATACGTAAGTTGCCGATGCCATTATCAATCAAGTAGGCGCGAACAGACAGCGCACGTGAAAGCGACACACGGCGTACCGTGCTTGCTTGATCAGCACCTGCCGATGCGTAAGCAATCAAATTAACGCGCAATGTCTCATCTGCTTTCAGCTTGCCAACGACAGCATCCACTTGGTCTTTCATTGACAGCGGTAGTGATGTTTCAGTCGCTTTAAATATAATCACCAAATCAACTTTTCCTGCTGGTGCAGCAGGAGCTTGCGTTGCCGCTGCTTCTGGTGCTGGAGTAGGAGTCGCTGGCGTTGCTGTTGTCGCTGTTGTTTCAACAGGTACGACTGGTGCAGACGATGCTTTTGGCATTGGTACCAAATTCACTGGCTTCGCAGGCGCTTCCGCTGGACCTTTTGGAGCAATCGGTGCTGCTGGCGGAGCAGGTTGAGCTGCCGCAGGCGCAGGAGGGGGTGGTGGTGGTGGAGCAGGTTGAGCTGCCGCAGGTGCAGGAGGAGCTGGTGGCGTTGCTTCAGGTTTTTTTACCTCTGGCGCAGCAGCAGGCGCTGGTTTCGCCTCAGGCGCTGGCGGCGCTGGTTTTTTCTCTTCGATATTCACAGCAGGAACAGCGGTTGCTTTTTCATCTGCTTTAGGCGCCGGTTTATCTTTTGGTTTTGGTGCTTCCGCTACAGGCGCTTTAGGTTTTTCTACCACTGCTTCTGGTGCTTTGATTTTTTCTGGCGCTGGTGATGGCTTAGGCTTTTTTGCCACTTTCGTGCGATATTTTTTAGTCGGGGCTACCTTTGCAGGCGCACCATCTGGACCTTTTTGCCAAATCATTTTTGGCTCGCCTGATGTGGTTGTTTCCGTAGCTGTAGCTGGTGCTACCATAGTTTCTGCGGGCATGCTGCGCGTTGGCATAGCGGGTGAGCCTGGCGCTTTGAGGGCATCCAAGTTGATTTCAATACTCGGCAACGATGATACATCGGCTTGCTGCGCAAAAGCAGGGCTTGCAAGCGCGATAGCGGTTGTCAGTGTTAAGATGGAAAGCAAATTGCGGTGGTGCGTCATAACGCCTCTTCAAAGTGAATGATAAAGGACTATGATTAAGACTAAAAAAGCTTAATACGCAACAAAAATTTAGGCGTTGGCCAGAAGTGCGCGCAGCTGCTCTGAAAGCCCTTTATTGGTTGCAACCAATGACCCTGAATGGGTATCAACCGGTTCGCCGTTAAAGCTGCTGACTAATCCGCCGGCTTCTTGCACCAATAACATGCCCGCCGCAATATCCCACGGTTGAATGTTGTAATACCAGCATGCATCCAAGCGACCCGCCGCAACGTTTGCCAAATCGAGCGCAGTTGCCCCGAAATGGCGAATAGTTGCTTTGCTATCAAGCAGCGTATCAAGCAAGCGATACATTTCTTTTTTATCTTTAGACGCTTGTTTTGGGTTGCCCATCACCAGCAACGCT
>JAYTDB010000119.1:0-4643 GCA_043736135.1 Rickettsiales bacterium | reverse complement strand
GGCGGCAGAAGATGCGGCAATTTCGCAAATCGCAGAAATTTCTGATGCGCTTGATATGGCGATGAGCGGTCACGTTGCATTTGGACCGCATCATTTAAGTGTGTTGTGTTTTGAAGAAACCCTGCCCGATTTAGAAAAATTATTATCGCTGGCGATTGCTGAATTGGTTAGCATCGGTGTGAATCCAACGCGTGAAAAGTTTGTGATGGAACAAAGCTATTGGGCGCAATTGCCCGGTAATTTTGACTATATTGGTCGCGGGGCTGATATTAATACAATGAATCTGGCTGGCTTCGTAAGCCTACATAACTATCCGACAGGGCGTATCAGGGGTAATCATTGGGGGGATGCGGTGACGGTATTTGATACCTCCTCGGGCACGCCGTATTTTTTCAATTTTCATGCGCGTGACGTCGGGCATACGACGATTATTGGGCCAACCGGTTCGGGTAAAACAGTGCTGCTCAACTTCTTGTGCGCGCAGGCACAAAAATTTAATTGTCGTATTTTCTTTTTTGATAAAGATCGTGGTGCCGAAATTTTTATGCGGGCTGTTGGCGGTAAATATACGATTATTGAGCCAGGCACGCCGTGCCATTTTAATCCGCTGCAATTGCCCGATACACCTGAAAATCGTACACATCTTGCAGAGTGGATGCATGCACTAGTGACGGCGAATGATGAGCCGTTTACGGCAGATGATATGGACCGCATTTCCGAGGCGGTGAATGGTAATTTCAAGCTCGCAAGAAAAGATCGTATCTTGCGTAATATCGCGCCATTTTTAGGCATCGAAGGGCCGGGTACGCTCGCTGGACGTTTGCGTATGTGGCATGGCGACGGGCCGTATGCGGGTTTGTTTGATAATGAAACGGACGTAATTGATTTTAGCATTGGTACGGCGTTTGGTTTTGAGATGGGCGAGGTGCTTCGTGAGCGTGTGAGTTTGGGGCCAACCCTGTTTTATTTATTCCACCGCATCAACCTTGCACTTGATGGCACGCCGACAATTATCGTTCTGGATGAGGCGTGGGCGCTTATTGACAATAAATTATTTGCAGGTCGTATTCGTGATTGGTTGAAAACACTGCGTAAGTTAAATGGCATGGTTGTGTTTGCAACGCAAAGCGTGGAAGATGCGAGTAATAGCGCGATCTCTGAAACCTTGATTCAGCAAACCGCGACACAAATTTTCTTGCCGAATCCGAAGGCGACTGAAGCATACCGTACCGCGTTTATGGTAACCGAACGCGAATTTAATTTGCTAAAAACCACCGATCCAGGAAGTCGTTATTTCTTGGTGAAGCAAGGTAAAGACGTGGTGGTAGCGCGGATTGATTTGTCGGGTATGGATGAGGTTGTAAACGTGTTATCTGCGCGTGCTGAAACCGTTAGTATCCTTGATGACGTGCGGAAAATTGTGGGTGATGAGCCAGAAGCATGGATGGCGATGTTCCAAGAACGTGTGCGAATGGAAAGAGAAAAAATTGACTCAAAAGAAGGAAAAAAATAGTCGTTTTCTTCGTGCTATCAGCATGATTGTGCTGTTGGTGACAGTCGTGTTGTGCCCGCAACCTAGCTATGCGGATTTGAAGGTGCAGCCTAAAGACCCCCAATTAGAATCAAAAGATTTAATAGGTGGTGATGCGGGTATTTGTCCAGAGGGTGGAGTGCAGCTACAGAAGGCATTAGATGGCAAACCAGCTGGCATTGTCAAGCGCGTGGTCTATTGCACCAAGCTCTACATCATCCCTGCCGTTAATAGCATGCTGACGGGTAAAGATGGCTTTTTGACGTATTTTCAAGAAGCAATTGCGGCCGCTTGTACGCTGGCGGTGGCGATTTATGGGGTTACGGTGGTGACGGGTAAAAGCACCGCCGTACTGCGCGAGGGGGCAATGGTGGCAGCAAAAATCGGTGCGGTGATGATAGCAACAACGAATTTTGGCGGTTCTGTTTATGCGGGTGGTGGTTATCAAATGATGATTGATGTGACCGATGAGCTAATTGAAATCGTATCAACCAAGATAGGGTTTGATGATGGGCCGGGCGGGAGCAAGCCAGTTGAACTGTGTGCGGAAAAACTTAAACCGAATGATGTATGGGGGCGGATTGATTGCATGTTGGAATCATTGGTTGGCGGTATATTCGACCCGTCTACGCTTAAATCGGGGCTTGCGGGATTTGTTCTGACTTCGTTATTTTCAGGGTTGGGCGGGGTATTTGTAGCACTTGCGACGGCGGGTGTTATGGGATTGCTTATTTATGCGGTGATTCGCGCTATGTATATCACCATTATGGCGTATATCGCACTTGGGGTTATGGCGATGGTATCGCCGCTCTTTATTACGCTGATGCTATTTAAATCTACGTTTGGTTATTTTGAAAAATGGGTAAAATTGACGCTTGGATTTATGATTCAGCCACTCTTCATTTTTGCCTATTTTTCAATGCTACTCTATGCCTATGATGCAGTGATTGAAAACGGTGATCATTCAGTTTATCGGGCAATCACGGGTATTCAAAAGGGCACGCCTCTTCCTAAAGGGTTTCAAATCGGTAATTGGTTAAATGATTCTGGAGCTTATATCAAGGGACATTCTTTGGTCAGCGGTGTTAGTATTGACCCTAAAGAGCAGCCCGCATTAACTAACTCTAAAAATTTAGGTGCAGGCGGTGTCATGGTCGTGAGCCCGCTTAATACAGGTAATGCAAAAGGAAAAGCGTTTGACACTGCAATTAATGATTATTTGCAGGATTTGAACGCCTACACGGTGGATTTGGAGATAGGGCAGATAGATTGGGATACGCTGAAGGCGACAAATCCTGACGCGAAAAGTACAAAAAATTATATCATTCGCTTGTTTTTAGCACTGATGCAGGCGGCACTCACCATGTATATTTTCTATTTATTGCTTGATATGCTGCCGTATATTGGTTCGGGGATTGTTGGTGATAGCTTCTCGGCGCCTCCGCTTGGGGCGGGAGCATTAAAAGGTCCTGCTGGCGATGGGGCGGCAAAAGTGAAACAGCTTATTTCCAGCATTGGAGGCGGCAAATGATGGGGACCTCTATAAAATCTAGGGTTACTAGAGGTGCCCTGACGCGGCTTATTTGTCTGCTGTTTTTGACTTTTGCGGGTTGTTATATAGCAAGCCTTCAATTTGCCCAGCCTAGCTGCGCAGAGGATACAGAAAACTGCCCCGATATAGATCAAAAAGCAGCCCCGATGGATTCTCCCATCAATTTCCCTAATGGCTGCGTATTATTTCAGGATGCGGGTAAAAATACAACTAACTACACCGAGCAGGTTGTGAAGTGTGTTACTGAAGCGATTGATGGTGCTAAAGGGAAGGTGGAGGGTGAAGTTGAGGCGCTAACTGACTGGGTGGTGACGTCGCTAGCGACGATTGCAATATTGTTTTTAGGCTTTCGGATGGTTGGCGGCGACACATCGTATAAAAGAGAGGCTGCGCTGACGATATTCCGCATTGGGTTTGCGGCAGCTTTTGTTAGCCAATTTGCCGTGATTGATGGCTGGGTGATGGGAGCGTATAATGAGCTTATGACTGCCCCCATTAACCCATACGGGGCTCCATGGGGGCAGATTGATGGATTCTTGGATAAGCTTTTGCAGTTTAGTGATAGTAGCAAAGGAGCGCTTATTACTGGCATTGTTGGCTTGATTGGCGCGGCAGCAACTTCTTCTACTGTTGGGGTTATGATGTTTACTACGGGTATGCTCGCGATTGTTAATGTGCTGCTGTTTGTCATGAAGGTGGTTTACACCTATTTACTCGCTTATCTGACATTAGCTTTTTTGCTGATGTTTTCAGTAGCGGTGATACCGTTGGTTGTGCTCACTCAGACAGATCGTTTCTTTAAAAAATGGGTGGCGCTGATTATTTCTGCCGCGCTGACGCCTTATATGATATTTATATTTGTCGGGATGATGATTGGTGCATTTGATGGGCTGATTAGTCAAATCTTTGATGTTTTTGGGGGGCATGATTTTAGAGGGTTTTGGCGGAATAATCAGCCGGTTTTCTCGTGGGCAATGCCATCTGATCCAAACATAAACAAAGCTTTGCACGACGCTGCGACACCTGTCGGCTGTGATTTGATTAATAATATGACGCACTCAGCATCAAAAGGTGGTGAATATAATATCAATGCACCATCGCAATCGTTCATGAACCCGTTTGCAAAGGATTCTTATGATGCTGCACCAGGGCAGACGGCAGGTGTTGATTTCGGCCCGAATGAAGTCAGCATCGTTCAAGATGCCAGCTTTGCCTTTATTTCATTATGGTTCTTTTCCTCGTTTATGAACTCTGCGACGGCGATGATTCCGCAAATTGCTTCATCCATCGCGGGTGCGGCAACTGGCATCAGCTTCGGTGGCGGCCCTGTTATGGGGGCGGTCGAAGGAAAATTCAACGAAGTACAGGGGAAGGCTGCTCAAAATATGTCAAATGACGGCTCAAAATTTGAAAAAATAAAAGGACAAATGTCGAAGATGGTAGGGAAAAGGTAACGAATGATGAGTAGGGTGACATCAAACTGTCATATAAATGTGGGATAATAAACGCATGAAACGTAACTGGCAAATATCATCGGTGAAATCGGCTTGCATAGCTTTG
>JAYTDB010000118.1:0-8448 GCA_043736135.1 Rickettsiales bacterium | reverse complement strand
TACGGTGCCAGTCCGCCGTTGCGTGAGTTTTTTGATTTCCCCATGATGATAAATGACGGGAAATGGTATTCTCAATATCAGCCGCTACAGGTATTTATTTTGTCGTTGGGGCATCGTATCCATGCGCCGTGGTTGGTATCCCCGCTTGTTGGCGCGCTAACCCTGTGGCCAACCCACAGGCTTGCCTTGCGGGTGTTTGGTGAGCCCACCGCACGCCTTGCTGTTATATTGCTGGCAACCAGCCCTTTCGCTCTTTTTATGTCGTCAGAATATTGGAGCCATGTAAATGCATTATTCTTTGTCGCGGTCTTTCTTTGCTGCATCATCGAGATGTTTGAGGCACAAAAACGTGCTGGTCATACAAGCAAATACTACGCGATTATAGCGGCTGCGGCGTTTGGTTGTTTATTCCTGATACGTCCATTAACTGCTGTAGGAGCGGGCATTCCCTTTGCGCTATACGCCCTTTATTTGAGTTGGAAGAACATCCGCGCCTATGCCGCGACATTTATGCTGATGGCTGTGATATTTTGTGGGTTTTTGGTTTTTCAGGGCTGGTACAATTTACAAACAACGGGCGATGCATGGCTGTTTCCATATGTAAAAAGCAGCCCGCTCAATCTACCTCTGTTTGATCAAGGCTATACGCTTGCCAAAGCATTCGCGATAGCACAGGACGAGTGGAATCTGATGAATCTGGCATTGTTTGAATGTTATGTGCCCTGTGCCTTTTTCATGCTGATATATTTTCTGAACCCGCTGAAGAATATCTCGGCCAATTTGTTGGTGGCGACGTTGTTTTCGCTTGGCGCGGTCAATCTTTTGAATCGTTATAGTAGCGATCTCTGGGGGCCGCGCTACATATACGAAACCAGTTCGCTTATTGTTATTTTTTGTGCTTCTGGGTTTGTGCGGCTGCCGATTATCTATGCATCTTTCTGCAGGCGCCCACCTGCAAGTGCAGTACTATACGGCAGCACGCTTGTGGTAATGCTGCTGGTATATTGTGGGGGCTGGATGTACCGCCTCGAAGAGGGAATAGTGCATTATTCAAGTGCCGCCATGCAGGGCAATCCTCGCTATTATTTCTCCATCATTGGAAAAGTGGAAAAACCCGCGCTGGTATTTATTGAATCCACCAGCTTGCAGCCGATGAGCAATGAGTATGAATATGTCGCGTTTGATAACCCGCCAGCGCCAGATGCACCCATTGTCTTTGCACATGATTTGGGCGATGTTAAAAACCGTACGTTATTGCCTTATTTCCCCAAGCGGCACCTTTATGTCATGCGCAAAAATAAGTTGATGTCATACCCTTAATCTTGCGCACGTTAATAGCTGTTACGTATCAAAAACGATATGACGGCATAGCTACATCATACCTTCGGCCTATCGCTGTTTAGCCAATGTGCTTAAAGGGATCACTTGACCAATTCGCACTAAAAATTAACAATGCGCCCCGTTAATGCCTCAGCCTCCATACACACGCCAAGGCGTTCTATCCGGTTGCCTTCCCCAGAAACTCATTGGAAAACTGCATTAGAATCTAGAATATGCCATCTTTAATATGAGGTTTATATGAAACCGCCTGAAGATTTTTTGCACAAGATTACGCTTGCGACTATCGCTTTTGGTGTTTCAGCGCATGCGGAAAGCATGCTGCTATCTGCTAGCGCGCAGGGTCACGTTTTTGGAAATCAAGGCTTTTGGTAACAATCTCTTTGGTGTTTCGCGATAGGCTGGGGGCATCAGCGATGCGTTGTAGCTCTGCTTTCATCAGCGATGCGCGAGGTTCTTCATACATATGCCAGCGCGTCATGATTTTTGATAAATTAGCGGCGGTTTGTTTGTTGATTTTGTCATAAGCAATTAGTTCATCGGCAAAGAATTTATAGCCTGAACCATCCAGCGCATGAAAGTTCATGTTGGCACGGGCGAAGGTGCCGAGTACCGCGCGTACTTTGTCTGGTTCGGTGATGTCGAACGCCTCATGCTGCATAAGGTTTTTGATGCTCGCTATGTCAGCGTGTTTATCGCTGGTTGCAGACATGTCCAACCACTGATTCACTACGAGCGGGTCATGTTTCCATTTCTCATAAAAGGCTTTGAGAACTTTCTCGCAGGCAGTTTTATTGTCTGAATCAATCAAGTCGTACATCGCGGCGGATACGTCCGTCATATTATCTTGCGCGGCAAATTGTTTTTCAGCAAAGCGGGTATTTCCACTGGCAATGATATAGGAAAGTGCTACGTTTTTCAGGTTACGCTGCGCCATATCTTGCGTGGTGAATTGATAGCTATCGCTTGTGCTGTTAGCAGCATAAACGGTTTCCAATTCAGGTGCGAGGTCAATGCCCAATTGTTTCTTCAATGCCTCACGCGCATCATGGATAGCTTGCGGATTGACAGGGCCTTGCGTCATTTCCGTGAGGTAGGATTTCGATGGCAATTCCATCATCATCGCCACCATGGTTTTATCGAGCGATGTATCAGCCAAAATCTTGTGCAGTGATTCTGTGAGTAGTGAATCAACACTCATCAGCTGATGTGTATGCTTAGCAGCGACCATATCTTGCAGCACGCTGAGCGCCAGCTGTTGCCCAGCCTCCCAGCGATTCACGCCGTCGCTATCATGCTGCATCAGGAATGCGAGCTGCTCGCGGCTGTAATCATATTTCATTTTTACGGGTGCGGAGAAATTACGTAGCAGGGAAGGGATGGGTTTCGTTTTTATATCGTGAAAAACAAAATCCTGTTCTGCTTTTGTCACGCTCAACACATCGCTAGCAAGCCCAAGCGGCATGTCTTTTCCCATATCATCGAGCAGACCCACGCGTAGGGGAATGTGGAATGGTTCTTTGGTCGGTTGCCCAGGCGTAGGTGGTGTGGATTGCTTGACATGCAGCGTGTAGGTTTGCGTGCGCGCATCATAATCATCGGTGATGGTAAGTGTCGGTGTGCCCGCCTGATTGTACCATGTGCGTTCAAATTGCGAGAGGTCTTTGCCGCTGGCTTCTTCCATGCATTTGACAAAATCTTCCGTCGTCACCGCTTGCCCATCATGCTTGGAAAAATATATATCCGTACCTTTGCGGAATGCTTCTTTGCCAATTAATGTCTGCATCATGCGGATGACTTCCGCACCTTTTTCATAGACGGTGGTGGTGTAGAAATTACCAATTTCTTCGTAATTATCAGGGCGGATGGGGTGCGCCATCGGGCCGCTATCTTCGGGAAATTGGCGGCTGCGTAAGTCGCGCATACTGCTGATACGTTGAGTAATTTCGGAATGTTCGTCGCCAGAAAATTCCTGATCGCGGAAAACGGTGAGTCCTTCTTTCAAGCTCAGCTGGAACCAGTCGCGGCAGGTGACGCGGTTGCCCGACCAGTTATGCAGATATTCATGTGCAACAACGCTTTCAATATAATAAAAATCATTGTCGGTTGCGGTTTGCGGGTTTGCAAGCACGGTGGATGCGTTGAAAATATTGAGGCCTTTATTTTCCATCGCGCCGCTGTTGAAATCTTGCACAGCGACGACTTGGAATAAATCGAGATCATATTCGCGACCAAACCGTTTTTCGTCCCACGCCATAGCCTTTTTGACCGAATTCATCGCATGCGTGGCTTTGTCGAGGTCGCCCTTATCGACGAAGAGTTGCAGCTTTACTTTGCGACCAGATTGCGTGACAAATTGATCATCCAGCACATCCATATTGCCCGCGACCAGCGCAAATAAATAGCAGGGTTTTGGGTGTGGGTCGTGCCACGTCTGGCTGATGCGCCCATCAGGCAGTGTCTTGCGCTCAATGGGGTTTCCGTTAGAAAGCAGCTTAGGGAATTTCTTGCCATCTGCGATAATTTCGGTGGTGTATTCCGATAGTACATCAGGGCGATCGAGATAGTAGGTGATGTTGCGAAAACCTTCCGCTTCGCACTGCGTGCAGAATTTTTCTTTTACGCCTTTGCCTGATTTATACAGCCCTTCAAGATCGGTATTGCTTTGTGGTTTGAGCAGGGTTTTGATTTCAAGGTCGCATTCTGCGGGCAGCCCGCGCAGACTTAGGCTTTTATTGGATACGTTATATTCCGAAGGCGGGATGACCACGCCGTTTAGTTTGACCTCCATCAGGCTCATGTATTCCGAACGACCATCCAGCTCCAGCCTGCGACCATCGGTTTTTGAAGTAGGGTTTTTGCGTAGATGCAGCTTCGAGGTGACGATGGTGTCGTGCGTGCCGAGCTCAAAACGCAAATCGGTTTTATCAATGAGATGCGTCGGCGGCGTATAGTTTTTTAAATAGGTGGTGTGGCTATCGTTGCTCATGGGTAGCTTTCTCATCGGAATTGACGACGTGATATTCCACATCGATGATTTGGGAGGTATTTTTTTGCGCAGCGGGTGGTTGCCCCATATCCATAAAACGCGAGAAGCCAAACAGGTCAGGCTGTTTTCCAGTGATCTTTTGCTTCAGATACACATAGCCGATAAAGCCTGCGGCAATCGCGATAAGGATGATGAGTATAAACGCGCCGCTAGCGATGGCGACGGCGAGGATAATCAAGTTGATTAATAGAAAAAGTATGTGACGCATAGGGGTATTATAATCGCCATGGCGGCAAATGCTAGCGGTTTGCATAATGCTGAATTGTAATGATATTTTATGAATTATGAAATTGTTTAAATTTTCTGCTTGTAATTTGTATCAATCAAGTTGATTATAGTTTCAATATTCAAGATGGAAAAACAAGATGACGAATTGGGGCGGATCAAGATCAGGCGCTGGCCGCAAGCAAGGCACCACGAAGCAGCAGGCAGAGGTGATTACATTACCGAAGAAGCAGCATGGAGGGAGCCGCCCCAACGCAGGCCGTAAATCGGGCACGGGTAAATATGGTGAACCGACGACGACCTTGCGGGTGCCACAAAGCATGCAAGGGGATGTGATTGATTATGTCGATAATAAGGGCTTTAATTTGCCCGTATACGCGATGAAGGTTCCGATGGGGCTGATGAAGGCGAGCATTGATTATGTCGACCGTACCCTCAATTTAAATGAGCTGATTCGTCACCCCGATAAAACATTCTTTCATCCCGTTGAAGGTGACTCAATGGAGCCGACGGTAGCTGCGGGTGACCTTGCGATGATTGATGCGGCGATTCAGCCCATGCACGGTGATGTGGTGCTAGCCATGGTGGATGATGGTATGACGCTAAAACGCATTATGATGCTGCGCGGCCGTATCTGGCTAAAAGCTGACAATGAAAAATATGATCCCATTACGTTTCCCAGCGACACACCGCTCGATAATATTATCTGCGGTGTGATGCTCATCTCTATCCGCCCTATCAGTAAAAACCATGTAAAGGACTTCTAATATGCCATCAAAACACATCTTTATCGCTTGGCTCGGCTTCACCGATATTCTACTCGCTTTTTTCTAAATCAGCGTTATGGCTTCACCGATAAATCCGGCAAGTTCACCGTAATGCTGGGTGCTGCAGGACCCTTTGAGTAGTGTGTATAAAAATAGACTCCACCTAAAGCGACAACAATACCTAGAATGACTAAAATTCCGCCTGAAGCGGTGCTATCGTCTGACATATAAAATTCCTTTTTCTAATAAGCTGTAATTACGTTCTGCCCTTGCAGGCTTAATCAACTATCTTCCATGTGCCATCAGGTTGGCGGCAAGCAGTACCGAATGCGTGTTGAGTTTTTCCACCTACGGTCACGTGTTGGTTATATTCGCGGCAATATTGACCGGAATTGTTTTGGTAATAGTTGGATGGAGTAATCGAGCCAGAATTACCGCTTTGAGAGTTTTTCCACGGTAGCGATTGTCCGTTGCGGCCTGTTTCCATCGCATTTTGTGTCGCATTGTTATAGGCGGCCATGTCTGCATTATCGAGCGAACGCCCTACAGAATTACCCAGTACGCCACCTAGCAATGTACCGCCGATAATCGCAGCCGTTCTGCCTGTGCCACCACCGATGGTGCTACCAAGTACACCGCCACCAATAGCGCCCGCAG
Source organism: Rickettsiales bacterium (assembly GCA_043736135.1). Lineage (GTDB taxonomy): Bacteria > Pseudomonadota > Alphaproteobacteria > Rickettsiales > SXRF01 > JAYTDB01. The sequence goes on along the minus strand of JAYTDB010000118.1, from coordinate 2,412 downwards.
CCGTGCCGATGTCTGTTTTATTAAAGCCGCCACCGTTCATAACGCCGCTATTCGGCGCGCCGTTTTGTTGGGCACATGCGGTAAGTAATGATGCACTCATTAGTGCGATAACAAATTTTGAATTTTTCATGGTGACTATTCCTTTAGGTTTGCAGTAAGCGCCATAAGTGGAACTTTGCTATTGAAATGAGGAATAGTCTGCTTTGTATAACGAAACGATGCGGAAAAGCCTTGAGTATATATTTTTTGCGTAAGGAGATGCTGGGGGTATCTTTTTAAAGCACTTGATATTATGTGCGCCAAGCCTGTACAAATGAACAATATATAATTTATGGGTTTGACGTTGATATGGCATACGCTTCGTTACGCGACTTTATGGCTGAACTGGAAAAACGCAAACTGTTGGTGCGCGTGACCGAGCCTGTATCCACTGAATTGGAAATGACCGAGATTGGCACGCGGCTGATTGCCAGTGGTGGGCCAGCGGTTTTGTTTGAGAATGTAGTTGGGCACGACATGCCCGTACTCATCAATTTATTTGGCACGGTGGAACGTGTGGCGCTCGGTATGGGGCGTAAGCCAGAAGAATTGCGCGAAGTCGGCGAGCAGCTGGCATTTTTAAAACAGCCAGAGCCGCCTGAAGGTTTCAAAGATGCGGTAAAAATGTTGCCGCTGCTTAAAACGATTATGGCGATGAAGCCAAAGACGGTGAGCAATGCGCCATGCCAAGAAATTGTGTTGACTGGCGATGATATTGATTTGTCCAAATTGCCCATTCAAACCTGCTGGCCAGGTGAGCCAGCGCCGCTGATTACATGGCCGCTGGTGGTGACTAAAGGGCCAACGGGCAAGGGCGAGGATAATTTTAATTTGGGCATTTACCGCATGCAAGTGCTGGGTAAAGATAAAACGCTGATGCGCTGGTTGAAGCATCGCGGCGGCGCGCAGCATCATGCGCGTTGGGGTAAGGTTAGCCGTGAGCCATTCCCTGCGGCGGTGGTTTTGGGTGCAGATCCAGGGACAATTTTGGCGGCGGTAACGCCCGTACCAGACACATTATCCGAATATCAATTTGCAGGGTTGTTGCGCGGTAAAAAAGTGGAGCTGGTGGATTGCAAAACCGTGCCGCTCAAAGTACCTGCCGAGGCAGAAATTGTGCTCGAAGGTTATGTGTCGCTCACCGAATATGGCGACGAGGGGCCTTACGGTGATCATACAGGTTATTATAATTCGGTTGAATCATTCCCCGTGTTTACCATCACCGCGATGACGATGCGCAAGAAGCCGATTTATTTAACCACCCATACCGGCAAACCGCCAGATGAACCTAGCGTGCTCGGCGAGGCGTTGAATGAAGTATTCATTCCGTTGTTGCAGCAACAATTTCCTGAAATTGTCGATTTCTATTTGCCTCCCGAAGGCTGCTCATACCGTATCGCCGTGGTGTCGATTAAAAAAGCCTATGCGGGACATGCGAAGCGGGTGATGATGGGTATTTGGTCGTTCCTACGCCAGTTTGTGTACACGAAATGGATTATCGTGGTCGATGACGATATTAATTGCCGCGATTGGAAAGAGGTGATGTGGGCGATTTCTACCCGCATGGACCCCGTGCGCGACACCATGATGGTGGAAAATACGCCGATTGATTATCTCGATTTTGCTTCGCCTATTTCAGGGCTGGGCGGCAAGGTAGGCTTAGATGCCACAAATAAAATAGACAGCGAAACCAACCGTGAATGGGGCAAAAAAATTGCGATGGATGAGGCTGTTGTAGCAAAAGTGACTGCCATGTGGAAAAAAATGGGGTTACCTGAATAAAGGGCTTTTTTGAAAACACATTATTAATAAATTCATGCTAGTGTAACCCGCTTATGACAACAGATATTCACACGATTCCGCGCTCACTTGCACCCATTGCCTTACAGTTAATGGAGCGCCACGATGTGCCGCCAACGCCTGAAAATTACATGGTGTGGTACTATTATGCGTCGGGCGGCAATAAAGATTTGCAAGAAGAAATAGACAAACTCATTGCACAAAAAATGCCGTTTGGCACGCGTGTGTGCGTGGCGCTATATCAGCGATTCTTTGTGACTGAACGTAATCAAAAAGTGATTGATGATGCTGCGCAAACCGCGCAAAAAATGCTCAAAGATGTATTGCGGGCAGTCAATGATTTTAGTGGTGAGACCAAGAATTATAACGAGGATTTGGGCGGTTACATTGACAATATCAGCAAGGGCTACGGCGATGCTGATGTAAAAGATGTGATTAAAAATTTGGTCGAAGAAACACTGAAAATCAAAGAAACGGGCGAGCAGATGAATGCGAAGCTCGAAGAATCGAAAACGGAGATTGCGAATCTTCGTCAGAATTTACAAGCCGTGACCGCCGAAGCGCAAAAAGATG
>JAYTDB010000117.1:0-4456 GCA_043736135.1 Rickettsiales bacterium | reverse complement strand
CTGAGAATCACGCCATCTGGCGTTTCTTCTATCCCACAAAACGTCGCACGGAAATTACCCAGCAAACTATTGCACACCATCATGCGCGGCGTATCACTTACTGTTTTAATCGCAGCGAGTACCGCCTGTTTGCTTTTACGCACCGTACGAATACGATCACGCTCCGCCTGCACCGTTGGGCCTGCGTCAAACACATCGACATAGCCCTGATAACTAAAGCCTTCCGACTCCAGCATTTGCATGGCGGGGAGTGAGGCTTGCAGAGGCCTTCCAATCACCGCCTGCGCTTCTTCAGCTAGCAGATTCACATAAATCGGATATTTCGGCATCAAATCGCTGATGAACTGACCGCCTTGCGTGGCGTTGACAAAATCCGCTTTAGCAAAAGGCATTTGAAAAAAATGTTTCGCTAAATTTCTATAAAAAGGTGAACTACCATTTTCATCCTGCACACCGCGAATTTCGGAGATGACCACCTCGGAAAAGAGCTGTGGAAATTGTGCGATCATCATATAGCGGCAGCGCGATAAAAACCGGCCAATGCCATCGCGGCGATAGCCATCGCGCAGGAACAGTGAGCCAAGCTCCGATGCGCCCGTATAATCATTCACCAGATGCAATACGCGCTGCTTGCCATAAATACCCAGCTCGGTCGATTCTTGTACCAGTGTAGAAAGTTTGTAAGAATAAAATGGATGCTTCAAGCCCACATGCGCGACGATACCTGCTGTGCCTGCAATCGCTCCCGTATCCGTATCTTCTAATACAAATAGGAATGCTTCATTCCCAAGCCACTGCGCGTCTTGCACAAAACTAGCTTCAGCGCGTTTGATTTTAGCTTCAAGCACATCCGCATCCGCCGGTAGCGACGTCATGCCAATACCCGCCTCACGCGCAACACCGAGCAGTTCGCTATGGTCTTGCATGGTCACAGGGCGGATGATGAACATGGCCTACACCTTGAAGCTGGCGAGTGCTGCTTCCAGCCGTTTCAAGCCTTCTTTCAGCTCTTTTTCAGTGATATTCAGCGGCGGCAAGAAGCGCAGCACATTCGGCCCTGCTTGCAACATCATCACGCCGTTTTTGCGGCAATGCTCCATGATATCACCCGCTTTGCCCGCAAGTGCTGCATTAAGCTCAGCGCCAACCATCAAGCCACGCCCGCGAATTTCTTTGAACAGACCCAGTTTTTTATTAATCACCGCAAGCCCTTTGAACAGCTCTTTGCTACGCGATTTCACGTTGCTGATAAGCGGCTTGCTTTGCAATATTTTCATCACTTCAAGCGCCACCGCACACGCGAGCGGATTGCCGCCAAAGGTCGAACCATGTGAGCCAAATTGGAAAGTGTTTTCGGCTTTTTCGCCGATCAACATCGCGCCAATAGGCATGCCGCCACCAAGCGCTTTAGCGAGTGTCACCACGTCAGGCTTCACGCCAGCTTCCGCAAAATGCGAGAACAGATAACCCGTGCGCATCAGGCCGCACTGCACTTGGTCGAGCATCAAAAGCGCATCGTGCTTATGACATAAATCTTGCACCGCTTTTAAGAATCCAGGCGCAACCGGCGTGATACCGCCCTCGCCTTGCACCACTTCCAACATCACCGCACAGACATCATCGCCCATCACTTTTTTAAGCGCCTCAATATCGTTAAACGGCACATATTCAAAACCACCCGGAAGCGGCTCAAAACCATGCTGATATTTCGGTTGCGCGGTTGCGGTAACCGTCGCCAATGTGCGGCCATGGAACGAGCCAACAAACGTAATGATTTTACGCTTTTCAGGCGGCTTGCCTTTATCAGCAGCATATTTGCGTGCGAGTTTAATCGCCGCTTCATTCGCTTCGCCGCCCGAATTCGTCAGGAACACACGTTTTGCAAATTTCGATGATTTCACCAAAGACTCAGCCAATAAAATCGGCGGCTCGGTGAAATAAATATTGCTGGTATGCCAAATTTTTGCTGCTTGTGTGGTGAGTGCTTTTACCAAGGTTTTATTATTATATCCCAGCGCGCACACGGCAATGCCTGCGCCCAAATCGACATAATCATTGCCGTCCAAATCCCACACCATCGCGCCCTTGGCTTTGTGCACAATCATCTCGCGCGGTTTATAGGCCAGCGTGTAATGCGCACGACCATTCGCAATCAGCTTTTTGCTTTTAGCAGAAAGCGGCTTTTGCTTTTTTGCGGGGATTTTTTTCGGAGATATTTTTTTTGCGGGTGATTTTTTGGTCATGACGATTCCTTGATAATGTGGATTCATTATAGCAAAATGAGGAAATTTTTCAATAGGATAAAGAAAACCCGCCCTGCTTCCAAAAAAGAAAGCTGGGGCGGGGTTTCCAGTAGTCTAAACTATGCGTAGAGTTTCGCGTAGTTGCGTTTGCTGCGTTTTTTCCACAGGCCGCGATGGTAAGCGTCAGACGCCAAGAGTGGCAATACGCTGCCCGCTTCCGCAAACACCATTTGCTCATAAGCCGTGTCCACTTTGCCCCAAGAGCACGCTTCTTTCAGTGTTGAAGAAGAGCACGCACCATCACGCGAATCAGCAACGGTGATTTGCACGGCATATTTGTGCATTTCAACTTCGTGACCCAAAATTTCCGCGCAGACAACCGTATCTTGCACGAAGTTTTTCGGCACGCCGCCGCCAACCATGAGCAAGCCGCTAGCTTTGCTTTGCAGCTTGATTTCGGTGAGTTCGCGGAAGTCTGCGATTGAATCAATCGTCATGTAGGGTTTTTTCTTTTTCATGCGCTCAACTTGATGCACAACCAGACCGAAGCCCGCTGATGAATCTGTGAATGCAGGGCAGAAAATCGGCACGCCATTTTCATAGCTGCGCTGAATGAGCGAGTTTTTCTTTTTGCTGTTTTTAGACAGCCATTTGCCCATTTCATAGATGAATTCACGTGATGAATACGGACGCGCTTCCAAAGAATCTGCGATTTCTTTGATAGTATGATCGCAGGCTTGCAGCTCTTCTTCATCGATATAGGTATCGTAAATACGGTCGATATAGTTATCACGCAGATCTTTATCATCGACGAATTGCGAGCCTTGATAATGCTTGTAACCGAGGGCTTCAAAGAAATCCATATCCACAATTGAAGCGCCCGTTGCTACAATCGCATCCACCATGTTGTTTTTCACAAGGTCAGTATACAAATCCATGCAACCACCAGCAGATGTAGATCCAGCAAGAGTTAGGAAGATTGAGCAGTTTTTATCAGCCAGCATCATATTGTAGATTTCCGTCGCACGAGCGAGGTCGCGCGAAGTGAACGACATGTTCGCCATTTGCGCAACAATCGGGCGCGCATCAAACGATTTAATATCGATATGTTCTACTGTTTTTGAAAGCAGTTGTTGCTTCACAGTCTTTTTCGTAGGCGCAGCTTTCGCTGATTTTTTAGCGGCAGTTTTCATTTTCGTTCTTTCCTTTTCGTCATTCCAGCGAAAGCTGGAATCTAGAGATTATAATTTGTTGCATGAGATTCCTGCTTTCGCAGGAATGACAAAAATTAATTGATACCGAACATGCTCATCAGCGGCTTGTCTAACACTTCCACTTGCGTGTTTGACATAAAGCCATTGAAGTTGGTTTGCATCGTTTTACCGTAAGAGCCGAGCTGGCCGACTTCGATCCAATCGCCTTCGCGGATATCCGCAGGCAAGGTGAATGGGCCGTTCATCACGTCCATGCTATCGCAAGTCGGGCCAAAGAAGCCAAACTCCATCGTCGCAGGGGCAAATGAACCGTTCGGGCGAATCGCTTTTACAGGGAAGTTGAACGCAGGCACGCCCGCATCAAACAATGAACCATACGTGCCATCGTTGATGTAAAGCATATTGCCCTTGCGCGCATCCACCTGCACAACCACCGAACCGCCTTCTGCAACCAGCGCACGACCAGGCTCGCAAACGACGGAGCAATGCTCAATCAGCGGCGAACATTTCAACGCTTTTTTGATAGCACGCATGTAGCTCGACAAAGATGGAGGCGTCATACCCGGATAAATCGCAGGGAAACCACCGCCGATATCCAAAATATCCAGCTTCACACCCGTTGTTTCAATCAATGCAACCACGCGGCTAATGCTTTGCGTATAGGCTTCTGGATCCATACATTGCGAACCAACATGGAAACACACACCCAATTTGCGCGCCACTTTACGTGTTTGAATCAGCAGCACCGCCGCGTCATCCACATGCACACCGAACTTGCCGGCAAGCTTGTAAACCGAGCTTTCGTTCGGAATCGACAAACGGACATAGAGGTTCAAATCATCCGCGCCATCCGTCGCTTCCATGATTTTTTTCAGCTCTTCAAGCGAATCCAGCGAGAAATCACGCACGCCATAGTTATTATAAGCTTCAATAATCGCATGACGGCTTTTCACGGGGTGCATGTAATACATCCGCGCACCTGGCAGTGTTTTTGCCACC
>JAYTDB010000116.1:0-3435 GCA_043736135.1 Rickettsiales bacterium | reverse complement strand
CATTATTAGTGGGTGCATTTGTACGCTCTATCACACCTGCGCTGGCGCAAGCCATCACCTGTGGCGCGATGGTGATTGCCGCGACGCTTGCGGGTATTCTTTTTATGGATTTCGCGAATATCGCGGCGTCACATGAAGGTTGGCAAGCACTGATTGGCGGCCATGGCTTGGTCTATAAAGCAAAAATCAGCAGCTGGATTGAAGTCGGCGATTTCAAAGCAAACTGGACGCTGCGCGTGGACGCGATTACCGCGATTATGTTGATTGTGGTGACGTGGGTATCCACCGTGGTGCATATTTATTCGGTCGGCTATATGAGCCACGATGAGCATCAGCCGCGCTTTATGGCGTATTTATCGCTGTTTACGTTTTGCATGTTGATGCTAGTGACCGCAGATAATTTGGTGCAGTTATTCATGGGTTGGGAAGGTGTAGGACTCGCGTCTTATCTACTCATTGGCTTCTGGTTTAAAAAACCATCGGCAAATAAAGCGGCGATGAAAGCGTTCCTCGTCAACCGCGTCGGCGATTTTGGTTTTGCGCTCGGCATTTTTGCAACGTTTGTGTTGTTTGATTCCGTGCAGTTTGATGATATTTTTGCCGATCCTGAAGCGAAGGCTTCAGCGGTGATGCACGTGTTTGGCCATGATTTCCACGCGCTGACATTGATTTCTATTTTACTGTTCATCGGCGCGATGGGTAAATCAGCGCAGCTTGGCTTGCACACATGGCTTCCCGATGCGATGGAAGGCCCAACGCCCGTATCCGCACTCATTCACGCGGCGACGATGGTAACGGCGGGTGTGTTCATGGTGTGCCGCATGTCGCCTTTGTTTGAGCAAGCGCCGGATGCGTTGACGTTGGTGACGATTATCGGCGCGCTGACTGCGTTTTTTGCAGCAAGCGTTGGCTTGGTGCAAAATGATATTAAGCGCGTGATTGCGTATTCGACCTGCTCGCAACTGGGCTATATGTTCTTTGCGGCGGGCGTTGGCGCGTATTCTGCAGCGATGTTCCACCTAATGACACACGCCTTCTTTAAAGCCTTGCTGTTCCTTGGCGCGGGTTCGGTGATTCATGGTATGAGCGGCGAACAAGATATGCGCAACATGGGCGGTGTGTGGAAAAAATTGCCTTATACTTATGCGTGTATGTGGATTGGTTCACTGGCACTTGCTGGTCTTCCGTTCTTCGCGGGTTATTATTCAAAAGATATGATTTTAGAAGCGGCCTATGGCGCGCATACTAAAGCGGGTATGTTCGCATTCTGGATGGGTATTGCGGCGGCGTTCATGACGGCGTTTTATTCTTGGCGTTTATTGTTTATGACGTTCCACGGCAAGCCGCGTGCATCGCACGAGGTAATGCATCATGTGCATGAATCGCCACCAATTATGCTGCGCCCGTTGATTTTGCTGGTGCTTGGTTCGCTGTTTGCGGGTGCTATTGGCTATCACGCGCTGCATTTGGTGGATGGTCATTCAACCTTCTGGCAAGGGACGATTGCGTCGCATGAGGCGATTGAAAAAGCACATCATGCTCCAGCATGGGTTGGCTTTGCGCCGCTGGTGGTTGCACTTTCGGGCATTGCGCTGGCGTTCTTCTTCTACATCAAACAGCCTGCTATTCCGGCAAAAATTGCGGTAAAATTCCCCCGATTATATCAGTTCTTGCTGAACAAATGGTATTTTGACGAACTGTACGATTTCTTGTTTGTAAACCCGGCCAAAAAACTGGGGCAATGGCTATGGAAATTCTTTGATGAGAAAATCATCGATGGGTTGGGGCCGAATGGCTCAGCACTCGCAACTCACCTGGTTGCAGGTCGGGTATCGCGTTTGCAGACTGGCTATGTTTATCATTATGCGTTTGCCATCCTGCTTGGGGTGCTGGCGGCGCTAACATTTGTGGTGGTGAGGTAATATGTTTTTTATCCTGAGCGAAGCAATGCGGAGTCGAAGGATCTTTGCCGAATTATATAGAATAGATCCCTCGGCGATGCTCGGGATGAAAAAAAGAGGTGCGTTGATATGCTAACAATTTTAATTCTCCTTCCGTTGCTCGCTGCGCTGGTCATTGCGCTTTCTTGTCGCGGTGACAATGCCGAATCCGCGCGCGATGCGCGTTACATTGCGTTGTTTAGCACCGTTATCACTTTCGGCTTGTCGCTCGTTTTGTGGGTTGGTTTCGATGCGACTTCGGCGGACTTCCAATTCGTTGAAAAACATGATTGGTTTGCTGGCTCAGGCATTGGCTATTTTGTCGGCATTGATGGTATTTCACTGTTCCTTGTGCTGCTCACAACCTTGCTCATGCCCATTTGCGTGTTGTGCAGCTGGAAATCTGTCTCAAGCCGCGTTGCTGCGTTCATGATTAATTTTCTGATTTTAGAAGCGATGGTGATTGGCGTGTTTAGCTCGCTTGACGCGATTATGTTCTATCTATTCTTCGAGGGGATGTTGATTCCGATGTATCTTATCATTGGTATCTGGGGCGGTCAGCGCCGCATTTATGCTGCGTATAAATTCTTTCTCTACACGCTCGCCGGTTCGGTTTTATTCTTGGTGGCGATTCTGTATCTCTACAGCCAGTTTGGCACGACGGCGATTCCTGAGCTAATCGCCAAGTCACCTGCGCTGGGTATTGATGTGCAAAAATGGTTGTTCCTTGCCATGCTTGCGTCGTTTGCGGTGAAAGTGCCGATGTGGCCAGTGCATACATGGTTGCCTGATGCGCACGTGCAAGCACCGACGGCTGGTTCGGTGATTCTGGCGGGTATTTTGCTGAAAATGGGTGGCTATGGCTTCTTGCGTTTCTCGCTGCCGATGTTGCCTGAAGCGTCGCATTATTTTGCACCGTTTATTTTTGGTCTGTCGATTATCGCGGTGATTTACACCTCGCTGGTTGCGCTCGTGCAGCAAGATATGAAAAAGCTGATTGCTTATAGCTCTGTTGCGCATATGGGATTTGTGACGGTGGGTATCTTCGCGTTTAACATTCAAGGTCTGCAAGGGGCGATGGTGCAGATGATTTCACACGGTTTGGTGTCGGGCGCGCTATTCCTTTGCGTCGGCGTGGTCTATGACCGTTTGCACACGCGTGAGATCAAACATTATGGCGGTGTCGTTAGCGTGATGCCGCGCTATGCTGCCATCTTTATGTTCTTTACCATGGCGTCGGTTGGCTTGCCTTCGACATCAGGTTTTGTCGGCGAGTTTTTGGTGCTACTCGGTGCGTTTAAAGCAAATAGCATTGTGGCCGCATGTATTGCAACTGGTTTGGTGCTGGGGGCGGCTTATGCCCTGTGGCTCTATGCTCGCGTGGTATTTGGCGAAATAACCAACCCTAATGTGCGTGAGATGAAAGATGTGACGGCGCGTGAGCTGACCATCTTTATTCCTGTGATATTGTTGGTGGTGTGGTTGGGGGTGTATC
>JAYTDB010000115.1:0-4209 GCA_043736135.1 Rickettsiales bacterium | reverse complement strand
CAAATGCTTTTTATCTTCAGTTCTTTCTTCTCCGATCACTCTGATTTCATTGTCTTTAAGCATTTGCACCCACCATGAATCAGGGACTTCAACATCTTTACCTTGGTACGTCCATAGTCTCTGGGTATTATCAAGATTTTTTTCTTCGACTAACTTTGAATAATCAAAAATTGAACCATAAACATGGGTTATTTTTGAGAATAGTTTCTCTAAAGCTTTCTCGTAGTTATTTGATGTTGTTTCTTCTAATGATTTAAGTGAACCCCATAAAAAATCTTCTAAGGTTAAATCATAGTTAAATGTAACGATTTCAAGATTATCAAGAACGTCGAGTATTTCACCTTCATCAGAAGATTTTACAATGGCATCGAGCAAATATGGATACCACCCACGATTATATGTATGCTGATTTCTGGCAATAACATGCGTAATAAGCATTTTACCAGTTTGCACTAGTTCATGGTTAGAGCTATTCAGTGTTAAAAACTTATCAATAGAAACGGGAGAATATTCTCGAAATGATTTCCTAAACGATTTTATACTTTCTATCTCATTCTTATCAAAAATATTTTTTCCAATTCCTAGCACATCTTTGATCCAGTAAGATTGGCGGTATGGACCAGCAGTAATGTCCAGCATTATTTCAATAAGCTTCTCACTTGTAGGAAGACCATAATCTACGCTTGCTCCAGCACCTAAAATAATAACTGTTTTTTTGTCGCCTATTATCATCACCGATAATTCTTCCATTTCTTTAATTACACAACAATATTATATTTATCACAATTACAGCAAACCAAAGTTCTACATGGTGGTCAAATGCTTCCATCGACTAAAAGATGAATGTCCAGTCCTGTAGAACCACTTGTAATTGCATCAAGCGATTCGAAGCCTCTCCGCGCCAATCACCCCCTCACCCCAACCGTGCTTTAATCTCTGTGTGTAGAGCGTCGAGGGCGGATGTGAGCGCTTTGATAAGCACTGGGTAATCGGCAGGTGATTTAGCGCGGGCTACCTTTTCAATCTGCGCTGCACAAAGAGCAGTTTTCACCCCCCCCATTTGCAAGCTGGATGATTTCAGCGTATGCGCGGCATGATAAATTTGTGTGATTTCTCCGCTCTGCTCAGCCTCAATAATGCTCGCCATATAGCGTAGCGAATCATCCAAATAATGACGAACAATTCCGTCAAATTCCTTCCCCATCAACTCTTTCAATTCATCAAACACCGAAGCATCCAGCACGACATCCGCGTTGGGCATGATGTTTTTTTGGTGCAGCCATTTAGCTAACATTGGCTCCAAATCAGCATGCTTAATCGGTTTGGATAGATAGTCATCCATCCCTGCCGCAATACATTTATTCTTGTCGCCCTTCATCGCATTCGCCGTTAGCGCTACAATCGGCGTGCGCGTTTTTTGCGTGTGCAGCTCAAGACTGCGGATAATATGCGTGGCTTCATAGCCATCCATCTCTGGCATTTGACAATCCATCAGAATCAGTGAAAATGACCGCTGCTTTACACAATTCACCGCTTCCAACCCATTCTGCGCCAGCGTAATGTGATAGCCATATTTTTTGAGTAATGTTTGTGCAACCAGCTGGTTGGTGATGTTATCTTCTACCAGCAAAATACGGATATCTTCTGATGGTGCAGGCATGTGCGAAGACCGCTCATCAAGTGTTTCCGTCTCTTGCGATACTGCGGCATCATCTTTTGTTAATTGCAGCGTGAACCAGAAGGTGGAACCTACGCTCGGTGTGCTGATAACACCAATATCACCATTCATCATATGCGTCAGCTCTTTAGAGATAGCAAGCCCAAGCCCAGTGCCGCCAAATTGGCGCGTAGTCGAACTATCAGCTTGCGAAAATTTATTGAAAATATAACCCTGCTTATCGAGCGGAATACCTATACCGCTATCTTCCACTTCAAAGCGCAACATCACCTGATTGCCCTCAATGGTGTTAATGCTGATGCGTAATGTCACATACCCCGCCTCGGTAAATTTAATCGCATTATTGATGAGGTTATATAAAATCTGGCGAATACGGCCAGGGTCACCGATCAAATGCGGCGGAATATCCGTTATGCAATCGAGCGTCAATACGATGCTTTTATCTCGCGCGGGAATCGATAATATCTGAATAATTTCATTGAGCAGTGGACGCAAATCAAAACCTATCGATTCCAAATCCAATTTTCCGGCTTCGATTTTAGAGAAATCCAAAATGTCATTAATCAGCTGCAACAAATTATCCGCCGAGCTGGTGACAATTTCCGCATGTGCCCGCTGCGAATTATCTAAATTACTTTCCAACAACAAGTTAGTCATGCTGACAATGCCGTTCATCGGCGTGCGGATCTCATGGCTCATATTAGCAAGAAATTCTGACTTCATGCGTGTGGCATCTTCGGCCTTTTGCTTCGCCTGTTCTAATTCAACTTGCTGGGTGTAAAGCCTCTTGTAGGATTGCTTCAGTTTGGCAATATTATTTTCTTTTTCAGTAATATCCTGAAACGTACCGACAAGGCCAACCGCTTTGCCCGTATAAGGGTCGACCTCTGGCTCACCAACCGATTCAACAATGCGCTCCGCGCCATCAGCGCGAATCAACCGCTTTATAAAATGAAACCGATTTTTTTGCAGAATCGCCGTTTCTATCGTATCCTTAACGAATGCGCAATCTTCGGGGTGATAAAATGCGAGTGCGTCCTGTATGTTAGGCTGAGGGGCATTGGTTTCCAGCCCGTGAATAATAAATGTCTGTTCCGACCAAAAAACGCTATTCTCTATTAAATCAACGCGCCAATGACCAAGCGATAACATGCTCGCCGCCAGCTCTAAAATCCGTGTTTTTTTTTGCAAAATCTGCTCGGTTTCGCGGAGTTTAGCAAGATCTTTTGCCGCTGACGCAGTTTTATCAATCAACTGATTATTCACATAAAATAATTCAATCTCGTCCATGGCAAGGCTTGCCAGCCGTTTCAGGATATTGCGTTCCTGTTCGGTGAATTCTTCGCGCGGCTGCGTGTCAATAGCGCACAGTGTACCAAGCTTATACCCCTTGCGCGTAGTCAGCGGATAACCGGCATAAAAACGGATATGCGGTTCACCAGCAACCAACGGATTTTCACGGAAACGCTCATCTTCTAATGCATCCAGCACCACCAACTCTTCATTTTGTAAAATAGCATGTGCACAAAACGCCAAGTCACGATGGGTTTCTTTTGCATCAATGCCACAAGCCGATTTAAACCACTGCCTATCCGCATCCACCAACGAAACCAATGCAAATTTAGTGCCCAATAAATCACATAGTAATTGCGTAATATTGTCAAAATTCTGGGTCGGCAGCGTATCTAATACGCCAAATTGACGCAATTCTGCTAGCCGCTCTTTTTCATTGGCGGGCTTAGCTGCTGCGTTCCAGCCAGGTTGTATCAAACGGTTCATAAGAGTATAAAACGCGGTTTTGTGATAAGAATCACCATTTTACCCTTTGAAAATTAACAAATTCATAATATGATGGTCTAATAATAGGATATATCAAATATGGCACCTTCCGACCGCGTTTATCTGTATGATTCCACCCTGCGCGATGGCGCGCAATCACGCGGCGTCGACTTTACCGTGGCGGATAAGCTCGCTATTGCCCGCGAACTGGATAAAATCGGGATTGATTATATCGAAGGTGGTTGGCCGGGCGCAAATCCCAATGACGATGCGTTCTTTGCATCGCCGCCCAAACTCACCAAAGCAAAATTATCCGCTTTTGGCATGACTCGCAGAAGTGGGCGCAGCGCAGAAAATGACCCTGGGCTTCAGGATTTGCTGGATTCGGGCGCCAAAGAAATCTGCATCGTTGGTAAATCGTGGGATAAGCAAGTAAAGTCCACGCTGGGTATTTCCGAGGCCGAAAACATCCGCATGATTTCAGAAACCATCAGCCATATTGTGAAGAAAAAACGCGAAGCCATCTATGATGCCGAGCATTTTTTTGATGGTTATAAATCTAATCCGAAATTCGCCGTTGATTGCTTAAAAGCAGCCTATGAAGCGGGTGCACGCTGGATTGTTTTATGCGATACCAATGGTGGCTCGCTACCGTTTGAGGTGGAGGAAATCGTCCGCGCCGTAACAAAACACATCCCTGGTTCGCATCTGGGCATTCACTGCCATAACGATACGGAATGTGCGGTTGCCAA
>JAYTDB010000114.1:0-3305 GCA_043736135.1 Rickettsiales bacterium | reverse complement strand
TACTGCCGTACTCGTTACGCGCATGATGGTCGCATTATGGATGCTGAAAAAACGCCCGAAGGTGTTGCCGATTTAAAACCCAATTATCTCATCGACGATAGCAAAGCAGCTATTGTCATTGCAGGGTTGATAGCGAATCATCACACGGATTTCATCCGTATTCACAAATTCTTCGCGCAACATCACCTGAATAATAAGCGTCACATCCCCCTCAAAACACGCGATTTCATGCTCGCCAAAATGTTTCATCATCGGCTCTGGCGATTGGAATTCCAGTGCTTGAATGGTTTTTCCCTGCACACTTAACATCGTCGGCAGCAAGAAATTTTCAGAAACCGTTGTCGCATTGATGTGATAGCCGTCTTTGATGTGCAGCTTGACATGAATCTCCGCCACATCGCCCGCTTTTGCACCTTCTGGGTGCATCTCCAACTTCACGGCTACAGGTTTTTCGGGCGCTGCTGGGTTTGCCGCAATGCGCTTCTGCAACATCGCAATTTCGTATTTCAGCGCGACTGTCAGCATCGAGCTATATTCCTGCCAGATGCGGTTTTCACCGACGAGGAATGTTTGCAAAACAGCGAGTGCTTTATCGGGCTGTCCAAGCGTCAGATAATTTTCTGCCATCACCGCATTCGCATTCGGCAGCGCAGAATCATCACCATTTTTAATGCGGATAATCACCTCATCAGCAAGTTGTGTAAGGAAAAATCCACCATTTTTTTCATCGGCAAATAATTCTTCTGCACGTTCCATCAGTGTTTTTGCGGTTGCAAGCAAGCTTGCATCACCACTCGCCTGATGTAAGCTGAGTAAGCCTTTGATAAAATAAGCATAATCATCCAGCGTGGAAAGATGTAGCGCTTGTCCTGCGATAATGCAGCGCGTGAGCTTGCCTTCGTTATCCAAACCATTAGCCAGAATATAGTCAGCTGCTTTGCGCGCCCGCGCAATGTAATCTTCATTACCCAATGTTTTTCCAGCATAGGCGAGGGCGTCAATCATCAGCCCATTCCAGCCGATGATAATTTTCTCATCACGAGCGACCGATTGCCGCAAATTACGCACAGCAAGCAACTTATTAAGCACTTGCCCAGCCAGCCCTGCTAATTCAGTGTAAGAAATATTTTGCGCGAGTGCCATTTCAGGAAAAGGCGCGCGGGCAAAAATCACTTCGCCTTCAGGATGCTTGTGACCGTGGAAATGCGGGATCTCCGCCAGCCCATAATGATGCACAAAAAACGCTGCTTCTTCAGGTGTCAAAATGGATTCAATTTCTTCGCGCGTCCATGCGTAATATGCACCTTCCATGCCATCCGTCTCAGCATCGAGTGCAGCATAAAATGCACCACCACCATCGGTGAAGGGCCCCGCGATATATTCACACACGCTACGCGCAATATCGGCAAAGAATGGATTGCCCGTAATACGCGCTGTCTCAGCATAAGAGCGGGTGAGGAGAGCTTGCGTATAAAGCATTTTTTCAAAATGCGGCACCATCCAATCCTTATCCACCGCATAGCGGTGGAAGCCACACCCCACATGATCATAAATGCCACCAGACGCCATTTTTGCGAGTGAAAATGCCGCCATATCCAGTGAATCCGTATCGCCCGAAAATTCAAAATGCGCGAGCAGAAATTGCAAGAAATTCTCCTGCGGAAATTTTGGTGCTTTATAAAATCCACCCGATTTTTCATCAAAATTTTTCGTGAGT
Organism: Rickettsiales bacterium; assembly: GCA_043736135.1. Classification (GTDB taxonomy): domain Bacteria; phylum Pseudomonadota; class Alphaproteobacteria; order Rickettsiales; family SXRF01; genus JAYTDB01. The sequence continues at coordinate 1,588 of JAYTDB010000114.1, read as the reverse complement.
ACTGCACGCACGTCACGAATCTTCGGCAAGAAATCTTCTGCAGTTGCACTTGCAGCTTGCTGCACCAAGAATGTTTCCATTACGCGCGCAGCCTCAGTCGCATTGCTTTCCACCTCATCGCGCTTATTCACCCAGCTATCATGCAGCCACTCGATAAGGCGCGGGAAGGCAGGCTTTCCATACGCATCCAGCGCACCATATGTGCCGCCAGCATGAAATGGTTTTAAATCATGATTGAGGAATACATGGTTCGGCCAGCCGCCTTCATGGGTCATCAGTTGCCGCGCAGTCATGTAAATTTCATCGAGCTGCGGATGCTCTTCGCGATCGACTTTGATATTGATAAATGTGCGGTTCATCAGCGCGGCGATGGCTGGGTTTTCAAATACCTCACGCTCCATCACATGGCACCAATAGCAGGTGGAATAGCCAATCGACAGCAAGATGGGTTTATCTTCCGAGCGGGCGCGTGCAATCGCTTCGTCACCCCACGGATACCAATAAACCGGATTATGCGCGTGCTGGCGCAAATAAGGGCTGCTGCTGTTTATCAACGGATTAGTGAATAGAGGATTTTGCTCGTTCGGTTTCATTTTAATACTCCGTCATTGCGAGTGACCTGTCATCCCGAACATTATGTGAGGGATCTTTGCAAAGATGTCTCACATACGTTCGACATGACAAAAAAATGGATTGCTTCGTCACTCACGTTCCTCGCAATGACAAGAAAGCAAACAATCAATTTGCTCTAAAATAAATACATGGTCAGGGCGACCGATTTTTTTGAACTCTGCAAGCGTGACGGTTTGGCGTGCTGCTGTCGTCTCGGCGATAGCGGACAATGGCAACCATTCAACGTCATCGCGCATTTTTGCGACAAACATCCAGCTGGCTTTTTTCTTACCTGTGGTGGCGGAAATAAAGCCAAACGGGCCCATATCATACAGCGATTCAATCGATGCAATCACCAAGCCCAATTCCTCCACGCCTTCGCGCAGACCAGTGTAGCTTAAATCTTCCATCTCTTCTTGTTCGGCGGTGGTTTTCATATCTTGCCACACACCATTCTCATAAAACATGCGCGTACCCTTGCATAGCTGGAACTCAGGCTCGCCCAGTTCTAGCTGCTTTGATACGGGTTTCATGACGGTATAATGGCGCTCGCCATCTTTGATGCAAAACGGAATAACCCCCGCTTTATTATAGATAGCAAGGCTTTCAGGCGTATACACCAACGATTCCACGGTGTTTTTTTCGAGAAAGGCTTGAATTTTGGTGTGTTCTTCTGTCATATCGCGGTTGTAACATATTTATAGCCTATGCCAAATCATGAATTCACAGAAATAGCACATCGCGCCGCCGACCAAGCGGGGGAGATTTTGCGTGGTTATTTTGGCAAGGATTATAGCACTGAAATCAAATCCGATAACAGCCCCGTTACCCAAGCCGACCGCGAGGTTGAGCAAGCTATTCGCGCAATTATTGCGAAGGCGTTTCCTACACACGGCATCATCGGCGAGGAATATGGCGCGGAGAATCCAGACGCCGAATATCAATGGGTCATCGACCCGATTGACGGCACCAAAGC
>JAYTDB010000113.1:0-2670 GCA_043736135.1 Rickettsiales bacterium | reverse complement strand
TCGGAAGAAAGCACCTTGCAGGTTGCGATTGATGCGGGTGCCAATTTCATTGGCCTTGTCCATTTTCCTAAATCCCCACGTCATCTGTCATTAGCGCGTGCTGCCGAACTGAAACGCCTTATCGCTGCGCCCGTTCAATCGGTCATGGTGCTGGTGGATGCGGACGATGATTTGCTGCGCGATGTGATCGCAACCGTATCCCCTGATTATATTCAATTGCACGGGCATGAAACACCCTCGCGCGTAGCCGAGATTCGCAAACAATTCCCCGCGCAGAAATTCATCAAAGCGATTGCTGTTCGCAGCGGTGATGATATTGCTGCTGCACATGCGTTTGAACCCTTCGTTGATATGTTACTGTTTGATGCGAAGCCAGCTGAAAATGCAACGCTGCCTGGGGGTAACGGGCTATCGTTTGATTGGGCTTTACTCAAAGGTCGGCAGTTCACCGTTCCATGGCTGCTTTCTGGCGGCTTGACGCCTGACAATGTCGCTGATGCCATCCACCAAACACAACCTTACGGTGTCGATGTATCGTCCGGCGTAGAACGCGCAGCGGGCGTGAAAGATGTGGTACTGATAACCACATTCATCAGCGCAGCAAAAAATCAGACTTAAGCGACTTTTTTGCCTTTTTTGAGTAACGGCACAAGGAAACGACCAGTCACACTTTCTTTGCTTTTGGCGATGTCTTCTGGGGTGCCGCTGGCTACAATTCTGCCACCTTTATTGCCGCCACCCGGGCCGATATCAATCATATAATCCGCCGTTTTCATCACATCCAGATTATGCTCGATAACGAGCACGGTATTGCCAGAATCCACCAGCTTGTGCAGCACGTCGAGCAACTTGCGAATATCTTCCGAATGCAAGCCCGTCGTTGGCTCATCGAGAATATACAGCGTGCGGCCTGTTGCGCGTTTGGAGAGCTCACGCGCAAGTTTGATACGCTGCGCCTCGCCGCCCGAAAGCGTCGTCGCTGATTGACCAATAGCAATATAGCCCAAGCCGACTTCTTGCATCGCCACCAGCTTTTCGCGGATAGACGGTTGCGCGGTAAAGAAGGTAACGCCTTCATCCACCGTCATGTGCAACACATCAGAAATCGATTTATCTTTATATTTTACTTCCAGCGTTTCTCGGTTGTAGCGCTTGCCGTGGCAGACGTCACATTTCACATAGACGTCTGGCAAGAAATGCATCTCGATTTTAATTAAGCCATCACCTTGGCAGGCTTCGCAGCGACCACCTTTAACGTTGAACGAGAAACGCCCCGCCGCATAGCCGCGTGATTTAGAATCAGGCAGCGCCGTAAACCAATCGCGAATTGGTGTGAATGCGCCAGTATAGGTCGCAGGATTTGAGCGCGGAGTCCGCCCAATCGGCGATTGATCAATCTCAATTACTTTATCAATAAACTCCAATCCAGTAATCGCTTCATGCGGCGCAGGATTATCACGCGAGCCATGCAAACGCTTAGCCAGAGCCTTATACAGCGTTTCAATTACCAGCGTCGATTTACCACCACCCGATACACCGCTGACCACAGAGAACGTGCCGAGCGGAATTTCTGCCGTGACGTTTTGCAAATTATTGCCGCTGGCATTTTTAATCACGATGCGTTTATTTTTAGAGCCCACACGGCGCGTAGCGGGAATAGGAATCGAACGCTCACCGCTGAGATATTGCCCCGTGATGGATTTTTTATCTTTCATCACTTGCTCAGGCGTACCTTCCGATACGATGTGACCACCGTGAATCCCTGCTCCTGGGCCAATGTCGATCAAATGATCTGCCGCGCGCATGGTGTCTTCATCATGCTCAACTACAATCACCGTATTACCCAAATCGCGTAAGTGGCGGAGCGTGTGTAGCAGACGCTCGTTGTCGCTTTGATGCAAACCAATCGACGGCTCATCCAACACATAAAGTACGCCAGAAAGCCCCGAGCCAATTTGCGATGCCAAGCGGATACGTTGCGATTCACCGCCCGAAAGCGTGCCTGATTCGCGGGAAAGCGATAAATATTCCAGCCCCACATTCATCAAGAACTGCAAGCGTTCACGAATTTCTTTTAAGATTTTTTCGGCAATTTGCTGCTGTTTTTTAGAGAGTTTTTTATTCAATGTTGAGAACCATTCATGCGCCTCATCAATCGACATTTTAGTGATGATACCGATATGCTCATTACCCACGCGAACGCACAATGCTTCGGGCTTCAGGCGATGGCCACCGCAATCTTCGCAAGCATGTTCGCCTTTGAATTTGGTCAGCTCTTCGCGCATCCAATCGCTTTCGGTTTCCTTCCAACGACGCTCCAAATTCGTCACCACACCTTCAAACGGTTTAGTGGCGACATAGCTGCGCGCACCGTCTGTGTATGCCACGCGGATAGGCTCCTCGCCCGAACCATAGAGCAATATTTCGCGGATATTTTTTGGCAAGTCTTTAAATGGCGTGAATAATGAGAATTTAAAATGTTCGGCAAGGCCTTCCAGCGTTTGCGTATAAAATTTGCTGGTGCTATTCGCCCATGGCGCAATCGCCCGTTCAGCAAGCGATAGCGAGGTATCAGGCACCACCATATCAGGATCAAAGAACATCTGTGTACCCAAGCCATCACAGGTTTGGCAAGCGCCGTAAGGGCTGTTGAACGAGAATAAGCGTGGC
>JAYTDB010000112.1:0-5453 GCA_043736135.1 Rickettsiales bacterium | reverse complement strand
TTTAAAAATAGGCTTTCCAACCCTCCCCGAATATGGTATTTTCATCGCCATTATGTTGAATATAGCGCATTTTTCCGAATCCCGCTTCAAACTGTCTCGCCGTGCGGTGGGGCCGTTGTTCTGCGTATTATTCCTGTTTTATTTTGGCTTTCATACAGTGAGCGGAGAGCGTGGTTTGTTCGCACTGTTTAAGGAAACTCGCCGCCTAGAATCACTGCAAACGGAACTTACAGCGATTAAAGCTAAGCGCGAAGCCTTAGAAAGCAAAGTGGGACGCTTAAGCAGCCATTCCCTCGATTTAGATATGCTGGATGAGCAGGCACGCAGCGTGGTTGGGCTTGCGGGCAAAGACGAAATGGTGATTTTCACCCCAGCTGAATAATTTATTGGCGCTTAAGCGCATTATAAAATTGCTGCATTGCAGCTAAAAAACTCAAGAGAAATGCTTGCATTTTCTGCCAAAATTGCTTTTATGCGCGAGCACAAAAACAAGTAGGTGAAATTACGTATGTCAAAAGCCGCCGCTAAAAAAACCGATGCTCCGCTTATCAGCAATACGCTCGATAAAAAATTGGCAACCAAACTCTATCGCGAAATGTTGCTCATCCGCCGCTTTGAAGAAAAAGCCGGACAGCTTTACGGCATGGGCTTAATTGGCGGATTTTGCCATTTATATATTGGTCAAGAAGCCGTTGTGTCGGGTATGCAAAGCTGCATCACACCGAATGACGCGGTTATCACTTCTTATCGTGACCACGCGCATATGCTCGCCTGCGGTATGGATGCTAAAGGGATTATGGCGGAACTTACAGGACGTATTGGCGGCTTTTCAAAAGGCAAAGGCGGCTCGATGCACATGTTTTCAACTGAGAAACATTTTTACGGTGGCCATGGTATCGTTGGCGCGCAAGTAGCTCTTGGTACTGGCCTTGCTTTTGCCCATAAATTCCGCAAGAACGGCAATATGTCGCTCGTTTATTTTGGCGATGGTTCGGTGAACCAAGGTCAGGTGTATGAGTCGTTCAACATGGCATCGCTATGGAAGCTACCCGTGATTTACATCATTGAAAACAATGAATATGCGATGGGTACTTCGGTGAAGCGCTCACATTCTAGCGTTGAGCTTTATAAGCGTGGTGAAGGTTTTGGCATTAAGGGTGTGCAGGTAAATGGTATGGATGTTGCCGCTGTGCGTGAGGCGGGTTTTGAAGCGGTGAAATGGGTGCGCGAAGGTAATGGCCCGATTCTGCTTGAGATGAAAACCTATCGTTATCGCGGGCATTCCATGTCGGATCCCGCGAAATATCGCAGTAAAGAAGAAGTCGAAGATTACAAAGAAAACAAAGATCCAATTGAGACGTTCAAAAAGCGTTTGCTGGCTGAAGGTATTCTGAACGAAGACGGATTTGCTTTGATCGATAAAGAAATCAAAGCAATCGTCGCGGAAGCGGCACAATTCGCGCAGGATTCGCCAGAACCACCAGAGTCTGAATTATGGACGGATGTGTTGGCTTAATGCGCGCCTGTCTAATATTTGCTACATTGCTGCTAAGCGGTTGCTGCATTCCTGATAAACCCGGTGATAAAAGTGTGATTGATTCGGGATATTTTGCACAATGCTGGGGACCGATGTATAACAACCCCAACAAGGGGACGAGGCCATAAAATGGGAGAGATGATATGCCGACAATAACCTTACGAGTAGCGCTGCGCGATGCGATGGCAGAAGAAATGCGCCGTGACCCTGAAGTATTTGTGATGGGCGAAGAAGTCGCCGAATATCAAGGCGCGTATAAAGTGACCGAAGGGTTGCTTGCGGAATTTGGCCCTGATCGCGTGGTCGACACGCCGATTACCGAGCATGGTTTTGCTGGTCTTGCTGTAGGTTCGGCGATGATGGGTTTAAAGCCTATCGTTGAATTCATGACGTTCAATTTTGCTATGCAGGCGATGGATCACATCATCAACTCGGCAGCAAAAACCAACTATATGTCGGGCGGTCAGATTCGTTGCCCTATCGTGTTTCGTGGGCCAAATGGTGCGGCGTCTCGCGTGGGTGCACAGCATTCGCAGTGCTATGCGTCGTGGTTCGCTCACGTCCCTGGCTTAAAGGTAATTGCGCCGTATGATGCGGCATCGGCGAAAGCCTTGCTGAAGGCGGCAATCCGTGATCCAAATCCGGTTATCTTCTTAGAAAATGAGATGATTTACGGTGAGAAATTTGATGTGCCAGAAGGCGATGATATTGTCGCTGAAATCGGCAAAGCGGCGATTGTACGCGAAGGCACGGATGTGACCATCGTGGCATTCTCTATCATGGTTGGGAAAGCCCTAAAAGCCGCTGAAGAATTAGAAGCATTGGGCATCTCGGCTGAGGTGATTGATTTGCGCACCATCCGTCCGCTCGATATTGATACGATTGTGGAATCGGTGAAGAAAACCAGCCGCTTGGTGTCGGTGGAAGAAGGTTGGCCGGTTGCGGGCATGGGCTCGGAAATGGCCGCGCTGATGATGGAGCATTGCTTCGATTATTTGGACGCGCCAGTAAAACGCGTGGCGGGTTTGGATGTGCCGTTGCCGTATGCTGCGAATCTAGAAAAACTCTGCTTGCCACAACCTTCGCATATTGTTGAAGCGGTAAAAGAAGTTTGCTACCGTGAACAGCAAGCTGCCTAACATCCAGCGTATTACGGGATTGTTTCTAATCGTTTCGGCGATTGGAGTGTTCGCTTTTGATTGGTATTCGCCCGCTAATCCTGTGCAGACATTATTTGCGATGGCGGAACAAACGGAAGTAACGGTGACGTTGGAACTCAGGGTAAAAGATTTTAGAGATGGTAAAATTGTTTTCGAGAATGAATTAAGTGCAATAAAAACCTTGGCGGCGGCGCAGAATATTAAGGAATCGACCATAAGACAAAGCTATTATACCGTGGATGCACGTGATGATGGCTATCATCTGTATGGGAATATACATTTTATCCTTGTGCCGGATAAAGCCCCAGCCTTTGCTGAGTTGTTATTAAAAAATGGCTATCAAGTGCGGAGTGATACGGTCAAGCGATGCAGTTAAACCATAAACATTAGGAGTTTTTATGCGGTTATTTTCTATGTTACTTACTACATTGATACTTATTTCGAGCAATGTTTATGCAAAAGAAGCCGTTGCGCGAATAATGGGTGGAGCGGGTAATTGTGAGATGAAAGAAACGGTGACCATCAACATCAATTTTAACCTTAAGGCCAGCAGCCTTGCAGAGGCCAAAAAAATGTTTGATGATCAATCAGCGAAGGTCGCGGAATTTGCAAAAGCGCAGTCTTTGTCTAAGCTTGATCTGCAAAGCCAAAGCTACAATATCAACACCAATGTTCGTGATTATGATAATAACGGTCAGCCGATGAGCTACAGCTATCAGGTGAGTGGCAGCAGTTCTTATAAACTGGATAACGCAGAGGCCGCGTTTAAGTTCGCTGAATTCTTGGCAGCACAGAAAATACAGGTAGGTCTCAATTCAAGTTCGTACCGTCAGGGTAATTGTGATCAATAGCTAGTGTATTCGGGTGGAATAAAGCGTAAATAAAATGGTTGATAGACATGTTTTTATCCATCATAAATACCCCTCAAACTCTTACTGGAACTAAATCATGCCTATAGAAATCTTAATGCCTGCCTTATCGCCAACCATGACTGAGGGGAACCTCGCCAAATGGAATGTTAAAGAGGGCGACAAAATCAAATCTGGCCAAGTGATTGCCGAGATTGAAACCGACAAAGCGACGATGGAAGTCGAAGCGGTGGATGCGGGCGTGATGGGCAAAATCTTGATTGCCGCGGGCACTGAAGGCGTGAAAGTAAACGCTGCCATCGCGCTGTTGCTCGAAGATGGCGAAGATAAAAAAGTGCTGGATGGTTACGTAGTCAAAGCGGGATTGGGGATGAAGGATGAGGGATTAGGGAAGCAAGAAGAAAAGCCTATAGCTTCTTCCGCTCCATCCTCACCTATATCTCCCACTTCTGCTCCAGCGGTGGCGGCACCACTTCCCTCATCCCTCATCCTTCATCCCCAATCCCGTGTTTTCGCTTCACCGCTTGCTAAGCGTGTGGCGGCGAACGAAGGCGTTGATTTGCGTGATGTGATGGGCACTGGCCCGCATGGTCGCGTGGTGAAAGAAGACGTGCTAGCGGCAAAAAGCGCTGGTGGCTCGCGCTCGGGTCGCGTGCGTCGTAACCCGGTTGATTTCACAAAAATTCCAAACAGCAATATGCGCAAAGTGATTGCACGTCGTTTGACCGAGTCCAAGCAAACCGTTCCGCATTTCTACCTCACGGTGGAATGTGAGCTGGATAAATTGCTCGATGTGCGTAAAGACTTAAATAGCGACGCGGAAACGGCAGCGGGCAAAGAGAAAAAACCAGCCTATAAATTGTCGGTAAATGATTTTGTGATTAAAGCCGTGGCGCTTGCGATGAAGAAAGTGCCTGAGTCCAATGCATCTTGGTATGACGATGCGATTGTGCAATATAACAACGTCGATATCTCGGTTGCCGTTGCAATTGAGGGGGGCTTGATTACCCCGATTGTAAAAAACGCCGACCAAAAATCCGTTGTGACCATTTCTGGTGAGATGAAAGACCTCGCCGCTCGCGCTAAAACCGGCAAATTACTGCCAGAAGAGTTCCAAGGCGGTGGTTTTTCTATCTCTAACCTTGGCATGTTCGGCGTGAAGAATTTCGCTGCTATCGTCAATCCGCCACAAGGCTGTATCCTTGCCGTCGGTGCGGGCGAAGAACGCGCCGTGGTTCGCGGTGGGCAGATGGTGATTCGCAACGTGATGGACGTGACCTTGTCGGTGGATCACCGCGTGGTTGATGGTGCCGTTGGCGCCCTGTTCCTGCAAGCATTCAAAAGCTATGTTGAGAAACCAAGCTTAATGTTGCTGTAGCACGTATGTGTGTTGAATCGACAAAAGACTGGGGTGATATTCTTAGTGCATTGGCGACACCAACTCTTGCAGTATTTGCTATTTATATTGCCTGGCGACAATGGAGAACGGCGGAGCTAAAGAGGAAGCAGGATTTGTTCGATAAGCGATATGAGGTTTATGGACAGGTGATTGAATTTTTTAATAGCATGAGCACCCCAGAATATTTTTCCGTTGATGCTATTATGAAGTTGCATATACCTCGAAGGAAGGCCTTTTTTCTCTTTAATGAAGAAATTAGTAATTATATCACTGAGTTAATTAGTCGAAGCGCAACGCTGCATGTTAAAACCCTCAGTCTTCGGCAAGGAATGGTCGATGAAAATGAAAGAAATCAAATTTCTAATTTGATTTTAGAAACACTGGGCTTTTTTGAAAAAGAACAAAAAACAATTGATAAGAAATTTGAGAAATTTTTGGCCATTAGAGAAAAATAAAGGCGATAATTTCTGGCGTAATTCTTTGTAAAT
>JAYTDB010000111.1:0-2672 GCA_043736135.1 Rickettsiales bacterium | reverse complement strand
ATTTTCAAGCGCGTCTAACGCAAGCAAATGTTGTTTGGCATTGAGTTGCCACGCGTCAAAGGCGGCGAGTGCTTTAGGCGATAGCTGCTGTACCTCTTTGATAGATTCAGCAATATCACCTTTTTTTAATTTCGCTTCGGCGCGAGCAAGAATAGCCTCATCATCATCACCTTGTTGCTCCTCACCGATTTTACGAATTTTGACCAATGAGCGCAGGTTATTCGCTAGGCTCTTTTTCGTATCATCTGGATTAAGGGCAGGGGTGATGGCTGCTTTGAACTGGCTGCTTAATTGCTCTAATGTTGTGATGCCAATGGTTGCACTGTCTTCTAATGCTGCGAGTGAATCTTTCAATTCAGGACGGACTGCTTGCAGGGTTTGTAATTCAACATGGTAAGGTTTTCCTACACGCACCGCTTGTTGCAATTGCCCAAACAGAATAATGCTACGGACATAGGCATGGTCGGTCTTTTTCAAAGCCTCGACTTCTTGCTTGATGGCGGCAAGCTCTTCACTGTTCACATTAGAGGTGATAACCGTAGGTGCTGCTTCAGGAGTGGGTTTGTTTTCTAGCGCTGCAATGCGCGCTTCCGGCGGCGAAAGGTCTATGGTGGTGTTTACGGTGGGTGATGCTTCTTTGAGTGCTGCAAGCTGTGTTTCCAGTGCGCTAACGCGTTCTTGTAAATCATTCGTGTTGATGGTTGTCGTGGCGATGGGTTTAGGGGCTTCACCTGTGAACATATTGGGCAATACGGCGTAGCGCATGGTCAACCATACGATGGCGAGCAAAATGCCCGTCACCATCATGCGCCGCAATATTGAAACGACGCTGCGTTTTTGCTTCGGGCGTTCTACTGTTTCAGCGTCTTCCATAAAGCCTCACTTAGGATGAGTAGCTATTATCCACACTATCTATGAGGGATGCAAGCGTTGGTTCGGCGGAAATGATGATATTTTTCCATTCCAAATCGCCTGCTGCTTCGGCGACATCTTTGCTAAAACAAACAGCATCGAGCACGCTAGCAGCTTCACCAGCGCCAAAATCTTCCAGCAAGGTGCAGAAAATTTTCGCATTACGCGGCGAGAAGAACGTAATGGCATCAATCTGCCCACGCTTTAATTGCTCTAATAATGTTTCTGATAATTCTTCGGTAGCGATGGCTTGATAGGCGATGATGCGATCGCAGCGCATGCCAAAGCTTTCCAAAATCAGCGGTAAATCTGAACGGATATGCTCGCCCGAAATATACAGGAATTTAGCTTCATCATCATAACCAGCGGTGATGAATTCTAACAGCGATTCAACATCGCCGCCGCCTGATTCTACGCGCGTAAACCCCAGCGAAATTGCCAGCTCAGCGGTTGCCTCGCCAACGCATAATACAAATAAATCACGATAGTCAGATAGCAATGCAAGGGCTTGCACGGCATGGCGCGATGTCGCGATAATGGCAGCGGGTTCATCTTCAAGTGCGACCTGCAAATGCCCACGAATCGTATGATTCAAAAAGATTTCAGTGAGCGGCTCATGAATCACAAAATGCCCAAGGTCTTGCAACGCTTGGGTGATGATTTCTTCGTCGCCTTTGGGGCGGGTAACAACGATGGTTTTTTGCATGGGCTAGGCTCTTAGATGGTGGCTTCAATAATAACATGTGCCATGGCGTAAGATTTTTCATCGGTTAGCGCAAGAAAAAGTTGTGGCATATGGCCGCGTGGTAAAAGGCTATGTAAACGCGCTAATGCTGCTCCATGCAGTTGAATATGTGGTGCGCCGCGCTCATTATTAATAACTTCAATTTCAGAAAACAAGGCATCGGCGCCGATGCCGCAACCGAGCGCTTTTGCACAGGCTTCTTTGGCAGCAAAACGTTTGGCATACGCCGCCGCGCGATTGGCTTTTTTGTTGCAATAGGCTTGCTCATGTGCGGTGAAAATACGTGCGATAAATGCATCGCTCAGTAATGCTTCAATCCGCGAAATATCAACGATGTCATTGCCAGTTCCGAGGATCATGCGCGAGCCTCACATATGATATTTCTCATCTTGATGACAGCTTCTTTCATACCCACAAACATCGCTTCACCCATGAGGAAGTGGCCAATATTGAGCTCAACAATTTCAGGGATGGCGGCAATTTTCGCCACGTTATCATAGGTCAGCCCATGTCCTGCATGCACTTCAAGGCCGAGAGCGCGTGCGAGCATTGATCCTTCAGATAATTTTAGTCGTTCTTCTTCTCTCGCATGGCCGATGAGATGTGCATATTCGCCGGTGTGTAATTCAATGACTTTTGCGCCAATGCGCGCGGCTGCTTGAATTTGCTCGTGGCTGTGCGAAATGAACAAAGAAACGCGGCTGCCATTATCTTGTAATTTTTGTACAAACGGTATGAGTTGCTTTTCTAGCTTTACTATATCAAGCCCACCTTCGGTTGTGAGCTCCTCGCGTTTTTCTGGCACGAGGCAAACCGCATGGGGTTTGATGCGTAGCGCAATGGCGAGTATTTCATCCGTCATCGCCATCTCAAAATTGAGTGGTAGCGGCACTTCATTTTTCAGGCGTTCGATATCATGGTCGCGTATATGGCGGCGATCTTCACGCAAATGTGCGGTGATGCCGTCGGCGCCCGCTTCCATCGCTAGTAGTGCACCACGCACGGGGCAGGGATT
>JAYTDB010000110.1:0-3509 GCA_043736135.1 Rickettsiales bacterium | reverse complement strand
AAAGCATTTGCAGAGCATAAAAGATAAAACCCATGGAGCTCAGAGAATGTATATCTTGGGTTTTGGGTTCGATGATACCAACCTTTCATTATGCGGTTTAGATAGCCTTTCAAGATCCAAGGAATATGAAATTAATATCACCAACTATGGCGGCACTCCGAGAATCCAAAGAAAAATAACAGAAACTTTTGAGACACATGGCTATAAAACCATTGTCTCTAATAAGACTGTGCTTGAAGCTGTAAAAAACGATTTTGATTAGTTTTCTTCAGTGGTGCTCCTAGCCGGATTGACAAATGGTCTCCTGACCATTTGCCCTTCGGGTCTGGCGCTTTGCGCCATTTCCAAAAATTCTGCTGAATTTTTGTCGAACCGCGGTTCGCTTCCGATACATGGAAATACCACTAAAAAAGCCGCTTAAAAGCGGCTTTTTTAATGGTGCCCCGGGCCGGAATCGAACCGGCACGCCTCGCGGCACAGGATTTTGAATCCAGCGCGTCTACCAATTCCACCACCGGGGCACAAGCAGAGAGGTCGCCACTATAAGCATAACGCGAATAACGTCAAGCTTGAGTTTTAATTGTGTTCTGCTATGAATACCAGTATATGAAAATATTCCCATTTACCTTTGTTTTATCTGAGAAAAAGGTTCTTGTGCTGGCGCTTCTGGCGGCGGCCTCGGCGCTTGCGGGCGCACTGATTGGACAATATGGCTTTTCGCTCTACCCATGTGAATTATGTATGTTTCAGCGTTATCCCTATGCGGCGGTTATCGTGATAGCCGTACTTTCGTTGGTTTTTTTGCGGTCTGTTCGATTGAGGCGCTATGCGTTGATGCTGTGTGCCCTTTTGTTCGTTATTGATGCGGCAATTGCGGTTTATCATAGCGGCGTGGAGCTAGATATATTCACAGGACCGACAGCCTGCTCGGCGAGTAATCACGGCGAACAAACGCTGGAGCAAATGCGCGCGGAAATTATGGGCGCTGCGTTGGTAACTTGCAAACAGGCGATGGCATATTTTCTGGGGCTTTCCATGGCGATGTGGAACGTACTTTTTGCGAGTGCCATGAGCATTTTTATGGTGACGTTTTTGGTTAAAACAAAAAGGCACGGTGTATGAGCAAAGCAGGGTTGCCCGGCGAATTATCACATGAAGAAAATATTGCGCGGATGATACGCGTGAACCATGCCGGTGAGTATGGCGCTAAGCGTATTTATGCGGGGCAGCTGGCCGTACTTAAAAACAAGCCATCAGCACCGATTATCAAACATATGGCCGAGCAGGAAGAAGAGCATCTGCGCGTATTTTCTGACATGTTAGTTGAGCGGCGCGTGCGTCCGACAGTGCTTGCGCCAATTTGGCATGTGGGTGGTTGGTTGATGGGGGCGGCAACGGCGATGATGGGCGAAAAAGCCGCGATGGCTTGCACCGCAGCTGTTGAATCAGTTATTGATGAGCATTATGCCGCGCAAGAAGTGTCATTAGGTGGCGACGAAAAAATATTGAAAGACACTATTGCCAAATTTCGTGCCGATGAAAAAGAGCATCACGATACAGCAATTGAACAAGGAGCCGAGCAATCCCCTTTTTATGGGGTGCTGACTGATGTTGTAAAAGCACAGACGCGATTTGCCATTTGGCTTTCCACCCGAATTTAGTAATTAATAGTTGCAATCGATTATTACAACATATAGTAGTTATAGTGTTAAATAATAACTGCTAATCGCAGCATTAAGGGTCAACCGCGTGAAACTGAGCAAAGCTCTACTCTTTTTAAGTGTCTCGTTTCTGCTGACGTCTAGCTGCAGCGAAAATCCGCTTGAGCATGACTATTTTAACAAAAAAACGAATGATGTTATTGATCCGGCACAGGGCTTGAGCCGTGAAGATTATCGTAATATGCATGCGCCTAAAGGAGCCACCCTTTCAGATGCATTGTCTGAAGTGTCGCCTGACGGTGGCCCGCCAATTCCTGATGTCGCGCCCAATATCCATGTTGAGGAAGAAATTTCCCTTAAGGCAGGCAATGTAGTTGAGCCGCCAATTCCTGATGTAGCACAAATTATTGCTGCACCGAAACCACCTAAAATTGGTGCTGCTAAGCTGGTGTCGGTTGCAGTGACCGATGACGTGCCGCTCAAAGACGTATTGGTGGAATTGGCTCGATTGGCTGATGTCGATGTTGAGGTAGACTCAGGAATTAAAGGGGGCATTTCCTTCCGCGCGAAAGATCGGCCGTTTAACGAAGTGATCGAGCGCATTGCTAATTTGGCGGGCTTACGTTATTCGATGAAAAATAATGTGTTGCGTGTCGAGCGTGATACCGCGTTCATTCAAATCTATCCGCTCGATTTTATCAATGTTGATCGGACGGCGACGGGTAGTATTAGTATGGGTTCTTCCGGTGGATCAAGTGGCGATTCTTCGGGTGCCTCTAGCGGCGGGTCTTCAGGTGGTTCAGGTTCGGGTAGTTCTAGCTCTGCTATTAAATTGGAATCTAAAAATGATTTTTGGGCTCAATTTGAAGGCGCTGTAAAAGCGATTATTGCGTACCAAGCTGAGCCTATGTTGTCGCCTACAACTACGCAGCTACAGCCTGTAGTGCCAGCACCGGCAACCCCTAGTGCAGATGGTAGCGCTCCAGCCGCGCCTGCACCTGCAGCCCCTTTGCCGCAAGCGCAAGTCAGTCAAATACCAAGCGGTGGTGCTGGAAATTTCTATATTCTGAATCGTCAAGCGGGGACGCTCACGGTTTCTGCGACGGAAAAACAGCACGATATTATCAAAAGCTATCTAAAAGCGATGGAAAAGAATGTGTCGTCGCAAGTATTAATTGAAGCAAAAATTGTTGAAGTTGCACTCAACGAGCGCTATCAAAGCGGTATTGAATGGGGAAGCTTTGGGACACAAAATTTAAGTTTCAAGAGTAAATTTAGTACGGTTACAGATGCTGCTACTGGTTCATCTCCCGCTACCATCGGTGTGTTAGCAAACAAAATATTTGGAACAGGGATTGACTTAAATTTGGGTGTTAAATTGCTTGAAGAATTTGGTACTGCGCGTGCGCTTTCCAGCCCGCGGTTGCATGCGATGAATAATCAGCAAGCGGTGCTGACATTCGCTGAAAACATTATCTATTTTAAACTTGAGCTTAAAACGACTGATGCGGTTGCGGGTACAGGCGGTTCTTTAGGAACACCTGCTAAAGTTGATATTACTAGCAAACAAAATACAGTGCCTGTAGGGTTGTTGCTTTCACTGCAGCCAACGATTAATCCTGAATCTAACGAAATTACACTGAGTGTCCGCCCAACACTGACACGTGTTATTAAATATGTGCAGGATCCCGCATACGCTATTATTTTGGCTGATGCGGTTGCAAAGTTAAATCCAGCTACGCAAGGTGATGTTATTACGAAATTGTTGACAACAAAAAGCGAAGTTCCGCAAGTTGAAACGCGTGAGCTTGATTCGGTGCTAAAAATTAAAAGTGGTCAGGTGATGGT
>JAYTDB010000109.1:0-3109 GCA_043736135.1 Rickettsiales bacterium | reverse complement strand
CGCTTAGCCAAGACACGTCGATAGAAATTGTTGGCACGGCGTCGAACGGAGAGATTGCTATTAATATGGCAAAATCGACTCTGCCGGAAATTATTATTCTGGATATTGAAATGCCGGTGATGGATGGCATCACAGCGCTTCCACATTTGTTGGTGGCTTCTCCTAATTGTAAAATCATTATGGCATCGACGCTGACCGAGCGCAATGCCAGCATCAGCTTGCAAGCGTTGTCGCTTGGTGCATCGGATTATTTGACGAAACCAAGCACAAAATTTGGTGAAGATGTTGAATCTTTTTATCGCCAACTAATCACAAAAATTTACGCGCTGACAGGCAATGTGCAGCCGCTTGAGCTAAAAAAAGAAGTGATACAGCCAAAGGCCGCCGCCGAAGCTGTGCCGCCTGTTTCATTGTCCACAGACTCTCTTGCCTCTGTTGGTATTACCGCACTTGCTATCGCATCTTCTACTGGTGGGCCACAAGCTTTGATGAGCGTGTTTGAGCAGATTAAAGGACGATTAAACCATCTGCCCATTTTTATTACTCAACATATGCCGCCGACCTTTACGGCTATTCTCGCTGACCATTTGGCGAAGACCGGAAATCGCCCTACTTTTGAGGCAAAAGATGGCATGGAAGTGGCTGCTGGAAGTGCCTATGTTGCTGCGGGCGATTATCATATGACAGTGAGTGAGACGCTGGGAAAGTTACGGATTCATACGAACCAAGACCCGCAGGAAAATTTTTGTCGTCCAGCTGCCGACGTAATGTTGCGCAGCTTGAGCACGATTTATGGTAGAAAATTATTGGTGTTGGTGCTGACGGGCATGGGACAAGATGGTATGCTTGGTGCCAAGGAAGTTGTGCGAAAAGGTGGGCATGTTATCGCTCAGGATGAGGCGAGTTCCGTGGTGTACGGAATGCCAAAAGCTGTAGTGGAGAATAAATTATGCAGAGCAGTGTTGCCGTTGTCGAACATCGGCCCGTATCTAGTTCAACAGTTAGTAGGCAGGTAGGTATGCGCCCCGACGAGTTTCAATATTTAGCGCAAATGCTTAAACAACGGTCTGGCTTAGCGCTGGCCGATGATAAAATGTATTTGATTGAAAGCCGTTTGTTGCCGATTGTGCGCGGGCAAGGGCTTTCTGATATTTCGCAGCTATGTGATTTGCTGAAAACCAAACCGACTGAGCCGCTACTCAATGAAATCGTCGAAGCGATGACAACCAATGAATCATCGTTCTTCCGAGATATTAAGCCGTATGAACTGCTGCGTAATTTGGTGTTGCCACGGGTGATGCAACATCAGCCAAGCCGCTTATTGCGTATTTGGAGCGCTGCGTGTTCAACGGGGCAAGAGCCCTATTCTACGGCAATTTGTTTGACCGAAGAATCCGCTAAAATGCAAGGCTGGCGACATGAAATATTGGCGACGGATTTGGCGCGCAAGGTCGTTGATAAAGCGGAGCAGGGAATTTATTCACAGTTTGAAGCGCAGCGTGGGTTGCCGATTCAGATGTTGGTAAAATATTTTGGTAGCCGGCCAGATACGACGTGGCAGGTGAAGGATAACATCCGCAACATGGTGCAGTTCCGCACGCACAATTTGCTGGAGGATTATACCAAGTTTGGCAAGTTTGATATTATCTTCTTGCGCAACGTACTCATCTATTTTGATGAAGCGACTAAGGCGGGAATTACTGAAAAAATGATGCGCTCGCTGCATCCGCATGGGGTGTTAATCCTAGGTTCAACCGAGAGTTTGGTTGACCCAAATGGGCGTTTTAATGCGCTAGATGGTTTCCGCGGTGCCTATATATTGAAGTGATTGTCTTGTCCTGTCATTCCTGCGAAAACAGGAATGACGGAGTAAAAAATGGGTTTAAAAGATTTTTATCAGTATGTTAGATTAATTGTTACAGTCGGGTCACACAAGAAAACAAGCCTATTCACGGAATTGTCACATGCGTTTGCCCGTTTTTATGGTAAAACTGGGGTAATAATGCTAAGATAACCTCATAAATCGGGAGAACGTTATGGATAAAGAACCACAAATCGAATTACCAAAAAAAATCAGCTGGGGCAAAATTATTGTCGGTGCTGCTATCGTGACCGCCGTTGCTGCCGCTGCCGTGTTTGGCTTGGGTGGTGTAACCGCAGTTACTGGTGCTGAAGCAACCTTTGGTTCCGTTGGAAAAACGGTTGCAGAATTTATTGGAACGCACGTAACGGAAATTGGCAAAGCGGTCGCTGAATTTGCTGGAAAACATGCTGTAGGCATCGTTGGCGCAGCTGCGGGTACAGCGGTTGTGGGCTCATTCACTAAGCAATTGCTTGAAAAACGTGCTGCTGAACAAGACCTCATTAAACAATTCACACGGTAATTATGACGCAAACAGCCTCAAAGGATGATGTATTTCGTGTTATCACGCTGGTGCGTGGCGATATGGAGCAGGCTGGGCATTATTGGTGCTATGTGGCGGTGAAGCCTTCGTGCTATGAGGCATTTAAGAAAGCGACGGCGGCTAGCTATAATATTCAGAATTTTGTTGCTGATGCTTATGGCGAAATCATTGTGTCAGGCGAAGGTGTTGATCCCGATGCTGAAGTAACCGCACAAGTCGCTAAATTATTTAATGTGACGGTGGATAGCTTGTTTACGGAAGCAGACCCGCTTGCTGCGATTGATAAATTGGCACAAGGGTAGTGTCATCCCCGCGAAGGCGGCGATCTCGAGCTGGTTCTGCAACGTATATTGAATGAAGAGCTCTCTTTAAAATATATCCGACCATACGCCCTAGATCCCGCATCAAGTGCGGGATGATGTGAAAAGAGGGCGAGATACAATAAAGGCAGCCCGTGGGCTGCCTTTATTGTTGGTAATACTGCTTTTTGCTGTTACAAAAGTAATGGTATAATCTAAAACTGGTATCCGCAATATTATGCTCTCTCTCTCTCTCTTTCTTTCTTTCTTTCTCTGCAAAAACGCCACAATTAGCCTGTTACAGAGTGCCGCATGAGCAGCTCAATCTATCAACGCACCTACTTTCTGATAAGCAAAAAAACACTCTGGCGTTTACCCTCATCGAATTAAGTATCGTTTTAGTGA
>JAYTDB010000108.1:0-7934 GCA_043736135.1 Rickettsiales bacterium | reverse complement strand
TGGTGATCCGGGCGGGAATCGAACCCGCGACAACCTGATTAAAAGTCAGGTGCTCTACCGACTGAGCTACCGGATCATACCGTCGGAAAGCGAAATGGGACAATAAGGATTTGACGAGTCTTGTCAACAGCTAAACATCATTTTTTTTGCCAATTGCCATTAGCATCCTGATATTTGGCTCCAGACGGCAGTCCGCCTGCGATTTGGTTGACTGCCAGCTTGGCAACAACATCAACCGGCTGGCCGTTTTCTTTCGAAATACGCTTATATTCAGCCAATCTTTTAGCATTCACGTCTGCAACCATGGCGGCAACATCGGCGCCACCACCTAATTTTTCAACATAACCTGCCTTGGTTTCCCCTACGAAACCCTTAGTGCGGGCTTCTGACAAATCAATCGCCCATGCGGCTGAGGTAAAGAAAAGCGTTGATAACGCCACTACTGCCATTACTTTTTTCATAATCACACTCCCTTAGAAAATATCTTTGCGTTTTTTGATGGCGGTCTGCACATCTTTCTCAATTTCAATCTTCACATGATGCTCGATATTGATATTCATATTAATCTCAATCGGCTTATCAGGTGCTTCGATTTTTACTGTCGGCGTACAGGCAGACAGGATGAGCAGCAGGCTCGTAATGCGTACGATATTATTCATTGTTTCTCTCCAGAAATTTCTTAGGATCAGCGGAAGGCAATAACGTTTGCTCCAATAGCTCTAGCACATCGCCCGTAAGATTGACATTCAAATTTACTGCCCGCCCATTTTGAAAGTTAGGGTTGCTCCCTGAAACAGCCAGCAGAATAGATAGTTTTCCCTTTGGATCAGTATCCGACGTGAGCACCAATTTGCTATAAGTAAAATTTGTCAGCGCATCTCGCGCCATTTGCATTTGCTGGCTATCCCCCGCAAGTACATCGGGTGAGATATGAAGCTGCCCCTCTGCCTTTGTTTCAAAGTGGCTGCTCCCTGGCATAAACCCACCGTCAGGCGCAAACACCACGGGTGCAGAACCGCCAATAACCCCTGTGCCGCTTGCCTTATCACTGGTTATCAATTTCAATAATCGATCAAGTTCCAAATTGCTCACGCGCAAAACCAAATAAGTGGGCTTCGGGTCGATAAATGAAAAGCTAACAGGCTCACTGGTAAAAACTTTTGCACCTTCCCACGGCACTTGCATCTTTAAAATCTTTGCTTCAAAGCGGTTCACCTCAAACACTGTGGCCACTTTCTCATCGGCACTTTTTAGCTCACCCTTAATTGCAGGCTTTCCAGCCAAAAAAGAAAGCTCTCCATCGCCCGACACAGGCGGAAATGGATACGCAACACCTTTGATATTCAGCCCTAAAACATGCCATTTTCCAGCAAGATTATCATATTCACCCTTGATGATTTCGCGGTAAGGCAAACTCGTTGCATCTAGCTGCAATTGCTCTGCGCTGATGGTCATATCCTCTTTTTTAAAGCGGATATTTGAAAGAACAATGCCGCTCGTACTAATACAGTCTAATGTGACCTCAACATTCGTTAGCCCTGCCTCCTGCATGGCAGCAATGATACGTTTTTCCAGTTCGCTTTTGGGTGAAAACGATACGTTGATGATAAGAAATATCACCGCAAAAAAAACGGCGAGGAAAAAATATTTAATCGTCTTGCGCATCTGCTTCTCCTTTATAATTTTTGAGAAAATTCGCAGCATACGCATCCAGCTTTTTATCGGCAATTGCCGCCCGCAAACCCTGCATCAATCGCTGATAAAATGTGAGGTTATGTTGCGTCAGCAGCATCGCGCCCAGCATCTCATCGGCTTTGAATAAATGGTTGAGATAAGCACGGCTATAGCTTGTGCAAGCGGGACATGGACAGCCAACTTCAAGCGGCTGTGCATCATCGGCATATTTCGCATTACGGATATTCACTTCACCAAAATAGGTATAACCACGCGCAAAACGTCCAGAGCGCGTAGGAATCACACAATCGAACATATCAATTCCACGCTGCACCGCGCCAACAATATCATCGGGTTTTCCCACGCCCATCAAATAGCGCGGTTTATCGGTAGGCAAATGCGGTACGGTGACATCCAGCGTATCAAACATCAGCTTCTGCCCCTCGCCCACCGCGAGTCCACCAACGGCGTAACCATCAAAGCCAATTGCGTTAAGCGCGGTCGCCGAACGCTCGCGCAGATGTTTATAAACACCGCCTTGCACAATGCCAAACAGCAAATAATTCGTTGCCGCCGTTTTTAATTGAACAAAAGCATCTTTGCTACGCTGCGCCCAGCGCATGGAGAGTTCCATCGATTCTTTCGCTTGTTCTTCCGTCGCAGGAAATGGCGTGCATTCATCAAACGCCATCGTAATATCGGCACCGAGCAAATGCTGGATTTCTATCGAACGCTCAGGCGTCAGCTCATATTTGGTGCCATCGAGATGCGAACTAAAAGTTACACCGTTTTCATTCATCTTACGGAGTTTTGTCAGCGACATCACCTGAAACCCGCCAGAATCAGTCAAAATCGGCTTGTTCCAGTTCATAAATTTATGCAAGCCGCCCAATTTGGCGATACGCTCGGCGGTTGGCCGCAACATCAAATGATAGGTATTGCCGAGCAAAACATCCGCACCCGTTGCCGCTACGGCCTCAGGGTGCACACCTTTAACCGTTGCCGCCGTGCCCACAGGCATAAAAGCAGGCGTGCGAATAACACCGTGCGGTGTGTGTAATTCACCCAAACGGGCATTTTTGTCAGTGGTATGAATGGTAAACATGGTGCAGCTTTACACCATCTTCACTGCTGAATACAACATGGTTATATCAGTTTGATATTTTTTTGCTGATAGCGCCAGCGAGCGACATTCCAACCGCGCTCGTGCATATTGAAAAACACGGTCTGCACCAACGGTTCAATCGTCCCAATCGACAGAGCAATGCTCCAATCCCTTGTCAGCGCGAAGGCAACCGCTATTGCCACCGTAAAATGCATTAGGCAATAAGTCAGCGTTTTAAATAATGTTTCATGCCCGAATATAATCCTACTCATCACCGCCTCCCTAAATATTACTTCGTTATAGCTTCATAATATCGCGAATGATTCTTAATTGCAATAATAATTTACGGTTGCATCTGGCTTTAATCATTATTAAGATAGAGATATGAGTTTATTTACCCGCAAAATACGAACCGCAGAACATCCATCCCTTAAACCATCCGTTTTTCTCATTGGCTGCGTGGATGCGAGGCTGGACACCGATCATGACATTGGCTTTCCTGATGGCTCTGCCTATATAGCCCGCAGCATTGCTGCCATCATTCCCGCTTATGATGTAAACGATCCCGCATCCGTAAATTTCAGCGCTCAGCTAGATACAGCGATGGCTGGCGGGGTAAAGCATATAGTCAATATGGGCCATACCCATTGCGGCGGCATCAATGCCTGTGCTTGTGGGCTAGAGCAAGAGAAGTTCCCTAATATTATTCAGCATTTAAAGCCGCTGGAAGGACTGAAAAAGCAGCTGGGACATGCCCATGACGAAGAAACATTGCGGCATTTTGAGCGAGAATCCGTACGTCAGAATATTGTGCATCTGCTGCAATATCCTCAGGTACAGCAAGCGGTAGCGGCAGGAAAACTCGATGTAAACGGCTGGGTGATTAACACCGCCACCCACCAAATTTCAGCGATGAGCCCGATGGATCCATTAGCGGATTTCAAACCGCTACAGCCCATCGCAGAAATCACACATAATGATGACGCACTGGAGCATGTACGCCTCAAACAAAGCAATTTGAAAAAAGCAAAAGAACCACCAGCACACAAGCCAACCATGGCCGTTTTTGCCGATATGGATGCCAGCATCAACCCGCGCTCTGATTTCAATATCCATTATGGTGATGCGCTGATTTACCGAAACAATATCGACATCAACAACCCAAGCTTGGTAACCAGCCAATTAGCGACACTGGAATTCGCAGCCAAAGCCCATAATATCAAGAAAATTGTTATGATGGGACATTATGATAGCCGCGAGCCACATGCCAAAGAATTGGCGCTGGAAGAAGCCAAAAAACGCTTCACCCGCCTTAAAAAGGTGCCATTTATCGAGGATGACAAGCGTATCAAGCTTAGCTGCTGGTATATTGACGTGGCAACTAACCATCTGTTTAAACTAGAAGAACAGGCACCAAGCTTCCGTCCGATGAGCAATCAGAAACGATTTGACTTTAAATGATATTGTCACACAATCTTCACATGCAATTTAAAGGAAATCCCTTAGAATAAGTAAATATAGTATTAAATATACTTGCTGTTGAATAATGTAAGGGTTGGCGTGGCGGCTTACATTATTCAACCTATTATAAAATGGTTTCGGGGGAAACATGGGCGCGGTTATGAAAAAAAATTATTCGATGGATGAGCTGGAAATTAAATACAACACGGTGACGGAGCTGTTTAGCCTCGCCGATGAATTGGTTGCGACTGCTGAAAGCCCCCTTGTCAAAAATGCCGATGAACAGCTCGATATCATCGAACCGCTGGTCAACGAACTGTCGGATGCCACCGATATCCTCGCCGAAGAATTTATCGCCATCGCTGAATCGCGCCGTAATGGCAGTGGGAAAATGGTGAATAAAGGCCGCGCTGAGGCGGCATTACGCAAAATTTTTAATGCGCTGAACGATTATAACGAGCGCGTAAAAGACACGACGAAAAAAGCGCATGGCGCGATTTTAAATATCGCCGATCCTATCGTCGCTAAAATCCAACGTCACGTCGAAGAAATCATCGTGGTGTTTTTGGAATTCATCAATCTATCGCTCGCATCTATCATGCACAAAACGCAATTGGACATCATCAAAGCTCGCGACCCACGCATCGCCCTTATGATGCACCAACATGCGATGAACATGCAGCAATAAATTCTGTATATATTGAATCCTAAACAAAAAAGGGGAGCCCGCAGGCTCCCCTTTTTTATCCCTTTTAAGGGGGATTATACTGAGTAGTACAACTCGAACTCGCCCGGAGTTGGCGTGTGTTCCCAACGATAGACATCTTGCATTTTTAGCTCGATATAGCTGTCGATGAAATCATCGGTAAATACATCGCCTTTTTTCAAGAATGCGCGGTCAGCATCGAGCGAAGTGAGTGCTTCACGCAACGAGCCACACACCGTTGGAACGTTTTTCAGTTCTTCTGGTGGCAAGTCATACAAGTTTTTATCCATCGCATCGCCAGGGTGAATCTTGTTTTCGATACCATCCAGACCCGCCATCAACATCGCCGCAAATGCGAGATATGGGTTAGCCGTTGGATCAGGGAAACGCACTTCAATACGTTTGCCTTTTGGCGAAGCAACATACGGAATACGGATGGAAGCTGAACGGTTACGTGCAGAGTATGCAAGCAACACAGGCGCTTCAAAGCCTGGAATCAAACGCTTGTAGCTGTTGGTCGATGCGTTCGTGAACGCGTTCAATGATTTTGCATGTTTGATGATACCACCAATGTAGTACAAGCACATTTCTGACAAATCCGCATAGCCATTACCTGCGAATAACGGTTTGCCCGCTTTCCAGATCGATTGGTGGGTATGCATACCCGAACCGTTATCGCCCGAAATCGGCTTTGGCATGAAGGTCACTGATTTGCCGTAAGAGTGAGCAACGTTGTGCACAACATATTTGTATTTTTGCACGTTATCCGCAGTGCCAACCAATGTAGAGAACATCACGCCCAGCTCATGCTGAGCAGGTGCTACTTCATGGTGGTGCAAGATTGGCTCAACGCCAACAACCTTCAATGTTGAGAGCATTTCTGCACGTAAATCCGCCGCAGAATCAACCGGTGCAACGGGGAAATAACCACCTTTGGTTGGTGGACGATGCCCCATGTTACCCGCTTGGTAAGCGCGATCAGAATTGCACGGCAATTCTTCTGAATCAAGCTGGTGGAAGCTGTAATTTCCTGATGTTTTAAAGCGAACATCATCAAAAATGAAGAATTCAAGCTCTGGCCCAAAATATGCCGTATCACCAATGCCCGTAAAGCCCAAATAGGCTTCAGCGCGTTTTGCAACTGAACGTGGGTCGCGACCGTAGGGCTGTCCCGTTGCAGGCTCAATCACGTCGCAGAAAATAACGATAGTTGGTTGCGCCGAGAACGGGTCGACAAATGCTGTTTGTGGATCAGGCATCAGAATCATATCAGATTCATTAATCGACTTCCAGCCAGAGATTGATGAGCCATCAAACATGATGCCATCAACGAAGCTGTCATCGTTTACTTGGTCAGTGATATAGGTCGTGTGCTGCCATTTACCTTTAGGATCGGTAAAGCGGAAATCAACGAATTGAATGTCGTTATCTTTGATTAATTTGAATACATCTGCGGGTGATTTAATCGTCATAAAGTGCCTTTCATGCTCCCGTGTGGGTGTTTGTTTTTTATTATTGTGAGCGTCTGCAATGATTTT
The DNA here is from genome assembly GCA_043736135.1 of Rickettsiales bacterium. Lineage (GTDB taxonomy): Bacteria > Pseudomonadota > Alphaproteobacteria > Rickettsiales > SXRF01 > JAYTDB01. The sequence continues at coordinate 1,450 of JAYTDB010000108.1, read as the reverse complement.
TTTATTATGAGGCTGCTTTTATAGCAGCGGCAAATGGTTTGTAAAGTGGGTTTGACGCAAATTAAATCGCATCCGCACCGCGTTCACCTGTACGGATACGGATGGCATCTTCAATCGGCAGCACAAATATCTTGCCATCACCGATTTTTCCCGTTTTTGCGGCATTAATAATGGCGTCAACGGTGCGGGTCACCATATTATCCTCAACGACCACCTCAATTTTCACTTTAGGCAGAAAATCCACCACATATTCCGCGCCACGATACAGCTCGGTATGCCCCTTCTGGCGACCAAAACCACGCGCTTCGGTTATCGTAATTCCTTGAATACCCACCTCTTGCAAAGCATCTTTCACGTCATCGAGCTTAAACGGCTTTATAATCGCTTCAATTTTTTTCATGGATTCTCCTAGGTGAATTCACGCAAATCTAGCGAAGCAATACACTTTTTGCAAGCATAATGCGAATCGTTCGCGCTTGACTTCGCTTACGCTTTCTTTCATGAAACAGCCTTGCTTATTTCACCGAGGAAACCATGCCCGCCAACACGGAAATCATCAGCCATCTCAACACCATCCTCAAAAATGAGCTGACGGCGATTAACCAATATTTTCTACATGCGCGGATGCTGAAGCATATGGGCTTTATGGTGCTGGCCGACCATGAATATAAACACTCTATCGACGCGATGAAACACGCAGATATGCTGATTGAGCGCACTCTGTCGCTGGGCGGGCTGCCAAACCTGCAAGAGCTGGGCAAGATTTATACGGGCGACACGATGGATAATATTCTTGCATGCGACCTCACGCTTACCGCCCACATCCAAAATGACTTGGAAGCCGCCATCCAGCTATGCACAGCGCAAAAAGACAAGGCCAGCCTTGATATGCTGCAACGCATGCTTAAATCCGAAAAAGAACATGCGCTATTTACGCAAGAGCAATTAAATCTGATTGCGTCAAAAGATGCAGTCGCGTATATGCAAGCGTAGGTTTAAAAGGATAACTGGATGACCAGATGATTGGATAACCAAGCAAGCTGTAGTCATCGGGTCATCCAGTTATCTAGTCATCTATTTTAGGAGTAACTATGTTTCGTATCCTCACCCTAATTCTCACACTCACACTTATTATTGGAGCACCTATCATGGCAAAAAAAGCCAAAGCACAAGCGGAAAACCCGCTAGAAAACACACTCTATCTTGATTTGAAAGATGGCCGCGTAGTCATCGAAATGCGCCCTGACTTGGCACCGAAACACGTTGCGCGCATCAAAGAATTGGTACGCAAAGGCTTTTATAACGGCGTGGTATTCCACCGCGTAATCGAAGGCTTCATGGCGCAAACTGGCGATCCAACGGGCACGGGCTCTGGCGGTTCTGGTCAAAAAATCAAAGCCGAATTCTCGCGCGAGCCACATATGCGCGGTGCATTATCAATGGCGCGTGC
>JAYTDB010000107.1:0-9211 GCA_043736135.1 Rickettsiales bacterium | reverse complement strand
CCTTCAAACAATTCGGCGAGTGGTTAGATGTGGCAAAAGAACATGCCGCAATTAAAGAACCAACGGCGATGACGCTGGCCACCGCGACGGCGTCTGGTATACCCTCCGCCCGTATCGTGCTACTCAAAGATTTTGATGAAAATGGCTTCGTATTTTACACAAACTTAGAAAGCCGTAAAAGTTCTGAAATTATAGAAAACTCCAATGCCGCGCTGGTTTTTTACTGGATGCCGCTCACCCGTCAGATACGGGTAGAGGGTATATTGGAGCCAGTGACCGATGCGGAGGCGGATGCGTATTTTGCGACCCGCGCGCGGCAAAGCCAACTCGGCGCATGGGCATCAAAACAATCGCGCCCGTTGGATAGCCGCACCACGTTGATGGCAGCTGTTGCGGCGTTGAGTGTGAAATATCTGGGGCGGGATGTGCCGCGCCCACCGCATTGGAGTGGTTGGCGGCTGAAGCCTAAACGCATTGAATTTTGGCAAGAGGCGGAATTTCGCCTGCATGACCGCGAAGTTTTTGAATTGACCGCAGATGGTTGGGCGAGTGGGAAGCTGTATCCTTAGTTGTCATCCCGAACCTTGAGTGAGGGATCTTTGCAAAGATGTCTCATATGCATTCGACATGACAAGGCTTTGGATCCCCGCCTGCGCGGGGATTGATGCTACTCCACCAACGCATAGCAGTTCGGGGTTTCCCATAACTTGATGCTGGTGCAGCGGATATCCAACCCGTCAAATAATTGCGGGCAAATAACATCAAATAGATATTGCGCCATATTTTCAGCAGTCGGGTTGGTCGGCAGGTAAAAGATGCTCTGCGCTGTTTTCGCGGCAATAACGTCCCCGAGCGGTTTATCGGCGGCGTGCAATATGGTGTTATGATCCCAGTTGGCGTCAATCCAGCCGCCTAATTTTTCCTTAATCACGCCAAAATCCACCACGCGACCCAGTGAGTCTAGCTCATTTGCGGTGAAAGCCGCTTCCAGCGCATAGCGGTGGCCGTGCAGGTGCTTGCATTTGCTTTCATGCTCCATCACTCGGTGGGCGGCATCAAACTCGAGGCGGCGGGCGCAGGTAATAAGGGCTTTTTTCATGGCAAAATCACTTGTTTTGTAAAATAAATCAGAGTAGTAACACGGGCATGTATAATCTATTTTATAAAGAATAATATAAAATAGATTATGAAAATCGAGGTCGAAAGCCCGATTTTCCGACGCGAAGCGGACGAAGTATCCCAAAATGTCGGTTTTCAAAATGTCGGTTTTATGGCATTTTGGTTTAGAGTATAAGATTGGCACAACGATAAAAAGATGGAGGACAACATGAAGCGTAGTAGTTTTAAGCGCAAACGGCTGATTCCTTCGTCTTATAAGCCTAATCCTGGGTCAGCGCCAGGCGTCCTTACCGTCAATCCGCTATCACATCCTACCGAATTGATGGTGGTAGGCTATGGCCCTGACGGCTATATGGAAAAAACCTGTAAAGATTCCAGTGAACTTGAAAAATTCATGATTACATGGCCAGTGGTGTGGGTGAGTGTGGTCGGTTTGGGAAATATTCAGCTGATTGAAGATGTCGGCAATTTATTCGCGCTCGATCGCTTATCGCTGGAAGACGTCTTGGATACGTCGCATCGCCCGAAACTTGAGTATCATGAACATTATATGTTCACCATCATCAAGGGCGCGAATCTTGCCGAGCAGTTTGAAGCCGAGCAGCTTTCGATATTTTTGAAGAAAAATGTGGTGATTGTATTTGAAGAAAAACCGGGCAGCAGCTTTACACAGGTGCGCGAGCGTATCCGCCGTGGTACAGGAAAAATTCGTGCAAGCGGAACCGATTATCTTTACTATGCGCTGCTTGATGAGGTCATCGATAAATACTTCCCGATTCTTGATAATCTGAACCAGCAACTTATGTCGCTGGAAGATGAAATCATGACCAACAAGTCGAAGCAGGCACAGGACGTGATTCAAAGTGTCCACCATGCGAAAAGCGATTTGCTGCTGATGTATAAGGCCATCTGGCCAGTGTCGGATATTATCAGCATGATTATGCGCGAGGATTCCCCGATGGTGACCAAAGCCGTGCGCGGCTATTTGCGCGATTGTTACGATCACTCGATTCAGGCCAACGAATTAGCGCAATTTTATCGTGATACGGCGGCGGGTCTGCTCAATACGTTTCTGGCTTATGAAGGCCACAAAACGAATGATATCGTAAAAACACTGACGGTGATTTCGGCGATTTTTATTCCACTTAACTTTATCGCCAGTCTGTATGGGATGAATTTTGATCCGCAAAAATCGCCCTTCAACATGCCAGAATTAGAATGGACGTACGGCTATCCATTCGTGATTTCATTGATGGTTGGCACGGTAGTGTTTATGCTCATGCGCTTTAAACGTCGCGGCTGGATGTAATTTCATTTATTTTTTTTATGGGCGTCGTTATCCTTCGGATGCGGCGTGCTCACGTACTTATTGTACGCTGTGCGCGCCTTACCTCGGCTGCCTAGCCAGTGAAAATCTGAATGGTGCAAACCCTTGTTATTCTAAATTTATTCACTGCCGCCAGCAGGACAGGCCGCAGGGCGAGGAGCATCGGGTGCCGCTTTTAAGCGTTCCCGACATTCAATATCGCAGGCTTTGGCGCGGGTAGCTGCAAGGGTAGAGCTATCTGCCGCATGACGCGCAAACGCGCATTCGGTTGAGCGTGACAAGAATGCTTTTTCACGTTGTTCAGCCGCGAGTGTCGCAGCATTTTTCCCGCCTACCAATGCGCCCGCAGCCGCAGCCGGTGCTGCTGCACCAACGGTCGTTGATACTGGTGCTGCGCCTGGGTTTGCTGAAGCAATCGCCGCCGTGCTGTTTGCCTTTGCATTGGTGCTGCTGCCCGATGGAATAGCAGAGGAGGCTTGTTGGTTGTATTTGCCATCAGGAACCGTCCAGCCTTTTTCTGCCATGCACGCAGAAAATAGGGCAACTAGTTTTGATTTGCGCTCTTTCGCCTCTAGCAATTCAGGGCTGGAGGTGTCTGTATCAATACGTAATTGTGAGTAGCCGCGGCAATAATCGCGATCCGTCACATAATCATTCTGGATCGCCGTTTGGTCGGTGCATAATATCCAGCAGCGTACCTTATAGGCGGACACCGTCTGCATAGCTGCGACAAGTAGAAGGATATGTAAAATTTTATGTTTGTTCATTATCCGCTGATACTATCAGATTTGTTGAATAATTGAACTTTAAAATATAGTGATTTTAGCCTGTTGTTAGCTATGTTGTTAAAAACTGTCCCAAATTATGCTTGATTGTTGCAATATAATTTAGTAATACAACTATCGGTATATAAAAGGAGCGTTATGAAACACCAAATTTTGCTGGTTACCTCTCAGGCTCCCTTATTAGCCCCCATCGCGGCGGTATTAAAGTCTATTTTGGGTCATAGTTCACTTGTTGTCGAGCCAGAATTGGTTTTGGCGCTGATAGCGAAAACCCCACAAGACATGGTGATTATTGATATGCATCACCCAACTAAGTCATTGGAGTTGGTGCGGCAGATAAAACAGCTTTTCCCCACAACGCCTGTCGTTGCCATGGTGCCTTATGGTGATGTTTTGATGGTTGATCAGGCGATTACGCATGGGGCGGACGATTATATTTCACAGCCGATTGCGCTTGAGCGCTTAAAAATATCCTTGCGAAATGCGCTGCGCTTGCGAGTGTTGTTGCAGCGTGCTTACCAAAACGCGGCGGATTCCTTCACGCCAGATGATTTGCGGCAAACGGCAAAGCCGTCTCATATATTTTCTGCCGATGGTGCTCCCCAAACACTGCAAGCGATGGAGGCGATGGCGATTGAGCATGCGGTGGGCCATTGTAATGGCTGCATCACAAAAGCGGCAAAATCCTTGGGTATTGGGCGTTCAACGCTGTATCGGAAGATGCAGGAAATTGAAGCGCGCCAGCCTGCTTATAGGCTGCGAGAGAACCAAACAACACGCCCGACGACATTTGATTCGTCGATAGATGCTTCATAAGGCGCATAGCGCGGGTTATCCGAAATAACTTTGACCATCCGCGCAGCGGATTGAGGGATGGATTCGAGGCGTTTAATCACCAGAGCCAGCCCATCAAAAAGCAAGAATATCCCCGGGGGCGACGGTATTTTTAAAGAACTATCAATCAGCAATGTATCGCCCGCCAAAATGGTTGGAGCCATGCTATCGCCCTGCACCGAAAATAGACGTAAATTATCGGGATTTGTTTTGCAGGTGCGCTGCAGCCAGTCTTTTTTGAAGCGCATCGACTCATCATTATAGGTTTTTGACAGTATGATGGGCATACCGTCTTCAATGGCAACGGACACGCGGGCTACGGCAATATGTTCAGCCGTATCTGCGGGCAGGGTGAACTGGTAGCCTTCGGTCGGTGAATCGCTGGTGCCCGCTAGGTATGAGAGGTTGATTCCCAGCGATTCGGCAACGCGCGCCAGCTTGATAGAAGAGGGGTTTGCCGACTTGCCGCTGATAACGTCATATAAAAACGAGGTCTTTACGTCGGCTTTTGATGCCAAATCCACAGAGGACATGCCGCGTTTGCGCATTTCCAACTTAAGGCGCTGCCCAATCGGGTTGTGATCGTCATTGCTCGTATATTTTTGCTGCATGTCGACATCCTATTATAGCTCGCGGCATATGTCAAAAAACAATATTTGGCATGGCGGTGTTTGTTGGCTCACTAAGAGACTGTCTCTTTACGAAATATTAGGGTTTATAAGCAATAGTGAGAATTGTACTAAATTCGTTTTTTAAGGTAAGTCATGAGTGAAGAATCAAGAATGGCAGAGTTGCTCTGCACGCGTTTGTGCCACGATTTAACGGGGCCGATTGGCGCGGTAAGTAATGGTGCTGAGTTTTTAAGTGAAGAAGGCTTTAATATGCAAAGCCAAGCGGTCGAGCTGATTATTAGCAGCGCGTTTTCTGCGGTAACCCGCTTGCAGTTTTATCGCATGGCCTATGGCAGCGTGAAAGATGGCGGCGAGGCAAATCTTGCTGAAAAACAAAAATTGGCATCTGATTTCTTTTCTGTAGGAAATGTGACGCTTGACTGGCCAGATAGTAATGCCGATGGCTCAAGCGTATCTATCAGTATTAAAATGGCGCGAACGATTTTGAATTTGTTGATTGTCGGCACTTCTGTGCTGATGCGTGGCGGTTCATTGTCAGTGCGTATTTCGCAGGACGATACAGGTGCGAAGCGCGTGAGTGTTGTTGCTAAAGGCACGCATATTAAATGGGATGCAGAGATTGCACAGGCGTTAGAGGGGCATCTCAAACCAGAAGCGCTTACGCCTAAAAATGTGCAACTGCAATTGACCTATCAACAAATCAAAGAATTGCGCGCCCGCTTTGTACACAAGGTGAGTGATGCTGAGGTGGTGCTAGAGGTGGTACAGGATGTGCAGCCATAACGGTAAAAACGATATTCATAATTTCAGGTAGGTATGTATGGATGATTTAATCAATGAGTTTATCACCGAAACCAATGAGAGTATCGGATTGCTCGATTCTGAACTGGTAAAGCTTGAGCAAAATCCGCAAAACGAATCAATCTTAGGTAATATTTTTCGCATTATGCACACCATCAAAGGCACGTGCGGATTCTTGGGATTGCCACGGTTAGAACAGGTTGCGCACGCATCTGAGAACGTGCTGGGTAAAATTCGTGATAAAAAAATGGAAGCATCGGCTGATGCAGTGACGTTGGTATTAGAGTCGCTCGATTCCATTAAGGATTTGATTGAATATCTTAGCGGCAATGGGCAAGAGCCTGAAGGTAGTGACGCAGATTTGATTGGTCGCCTGAATTATTTTGCTGACAATGGAAAATTAGGTGGTGGTGCCGATACCGCTGGCCATGGGCATCATGCGGCGGAAGCTGTTGCTGCACCTGCCGCAGAAGCATTCCCGCACTTCAAAGGCGAGGATGAAAGCTTCCCGCATTTCAAAGATGATGGGATGGACCTCGAGATGGCGGCTGCGGTTGCCAAGTTGGAAGCGCAAATGGCGGCGGATGAGGCAGCGAAAAAAGCTGCGGTGGCTCCAGTCGCGGCGGCAACGCCTGCGCCCGAACCCACGAAAGCTGCGGAAAAATCCGCTAAAAAAGAAGAAAGAACTGAAGCAAAATCAGATAGCGACGGCGGTGCAAATCAAAGCATTCGCGTAAGCATTGATGTGCTTGAGAATTTGATGCAGATGGTCAGCGAATTGGTGCTGACGCGCAATTCACTTATGCAAATTGCCCGCACCAAAGAAGACAAAGAATTCCTGACGCCGCTGCAACAGCTCAGCTTGATTACGTCAGAATTACAAGAAGGCGTGATGAAAACACGCATGCAGCCGATTGGCAATGCGTGGTCAAAATTCCCGCGCTTGATTCGCGATTTATCCATCGAGCTGGGTAAAAAAATTGATTTACGCATGGTCGGCGCAGAAACAGAATTGGATCGTCAATTGTTGGAAGTGATCAAAGATCCGCTCACGCACATGGTGCGTAATAGCTGCGATCACGGGCTGGAAACGCCTGCTGACCGTATTGCTTCGGGAAAACCAGAAATGGGCACGGTGACGCTGTCTGCTTATCATGAGGGCGGTCATATTGTGATTGATATTATCGACGATGGTCGCGGTATCAACATTGCGCGCGTAAAACAAAAAGCGATTGAAAATGGCGTGGCAAGTGAAGCGCAAATTGAAATGATGTCTGAAAAAGAAATCGCGCAATTCGTTTTTGCGGCGGGCTTCTCAACGGCAGAAAAAGTGACTTCGGTTTCAGGTCGCGGTGTTGGCATGGACGTGGTGCGTACCAATATCCAGAAAATTGGTGGCGCGATTGATTTGGATTCATCATGGGGCAAGGGTTCAAAAGTCAGTATCAAAATTCCACTCACGCTCGCTATCGTATCGGTATTGATTGTTGAAGTGGGTGGTCAGAAGTTTGCCTTACCACAAATCAATGTCAGCGAGCTGGTTCGTGTAGCGCCTGATGCGGCTATGAGCATTGAGGTAATTAATAATGCGCCGGTTATTCGCCTGCGTGGCACGCTGTTGCCGATTGCGATTCTGTCGGATGTGCTGGGTATGCCGTATGACCGCAAAGCGATGATGGATAGCGAGCAATATATCGCAGTATGTAGAGTCGGCGGTTATGATTTTGGTGTGTTGGTGGATCGCGTGTATGACACTGAAGAAATCGTGGTGAAGCCCGTTTCGGAAATGCTCAAAAGTATTGCCAATTATTCTGGAAACACCATTTTGGGTGATGGTAGCGTGATTATGATCCTTGATCCGAACGGCATCGCTCGTTCGCTTGGCACACAAGACATTAGCCGTAAAGATGCGCAAGCGGCGGCACATGTGGACGCAACCAAAAACAACGATGTCGGCTTCTTGCTGTTTACATCAGGTTCAGATGCGCCGAAAGCGGTGCCGCTTGAGCTGGTGTCGCGCTTGGAAGAAATTGATGTGAAAAACATCGAGATTGCCGATGGTAATCCAGTTGTCCAATATCGTGGTGAGCTGATGAAATTAGTCTTGCTGGGTGCAGAGCAAAAGCTGCCTAACAAAGAATTAGTCGACGTGATTGTGTTTAGCTATGACAGGCAAGTTGTCGGTTTGGTTGTTGATGAAATCATCGATATTGTACACGCGCCATTTGACATTAAACTCTCAAATAAAGACCCTAAAAATAGCGGCTTCTTAGGCAGCATGGTGATTGCAGGTAAGACAACCGATATCGTTGAAGTTGGCTCGTTCTTAGGCGATATGATTGAAAAAGCGGTGACGCAGCAAGACCGGTTGAGCGTAGAAAAAGCAGGGCAATGCGAATTGTTGCTCGTTGAAGATAGCCCGTTCTTCCGTAACCTGACCGTGCCGTTCTTATCCGCCGTTGGATATCATGTGACTTCGGCAGAAAATGGCGAGCAAGCACTCTCGATGCTTGCTGATAAAGCAAATCATTTTGATATGATTGTGACCGATATCGAAATGCCTGGCATGAGTGGATTTGATTTGGCTACCGCATGTCGTAACGCGAAGCATTTAAACGGTATTCCAATTATTGCCTATACCGCCTCAATGAGCGATGAAGTTATTAGCAAAAGCAAAAATGCTGGCATGAATGATTGTATCGTGAAAACCGATCGCCCAGGGTTGTTGCAATCGGTTGCTCGGCATATGCAAGGACATAAGGAGTATGCGGCATGAGCACATCTCAATCCCTTTCCCATCATGAGGAGCAAGGCATAGCGGGTGATACGCTGATGTTTGTGACCATGCGAATTAACCGCCAGCTTTTTGGTATTCCTGTGAAGTATGTGCGCGACGTATTGCGTGCACAAAAAGTGACGCCGATTCCACTCGCACCTGCTGAAGTGGCAGGCTCACTCAATTTGCGTGGTCGCATTGTGACCGTTATCAACTTGCGCAAACGTTTGTCGCTTGCCCCTCAAGAGGGCGAAGCGTCGGCGATGTTTGTCGTGGTTGAGCATAAGAATGATTTATATAGCCTGATGGTTGATAACGTTGATGAAGTTATGACCATACCAGCTGGAGCGATTGAAAAAGTGCCTGGTAATTTAGGTGGTTCATGGAAAGACGTGGCATCCGGTATCTATAAATTAGAGGAAGAACTTTTGGTCATCATTGATACGGAAACACTGCTAACCCTATAAAAAAATTCAAAGGACTTTTATGCCGTCATGTTTAATTGTTGATGATTCTCGCGTCGTACGCACATTAGAGAGGCGTATCATGGAAGGCTTTGGTTATAGCATTACTGAAGCGGAGGATGGAAAATTAGCGGCGGAAGCCTGTGCACAATCAATGCCTGATTTGATTCTGCTCGATTGGCATATGCCGGTGATGAACGGATTGGAATTTTTAAAAGTGCTTCGCGCCATGCCAAACGGCCTGACCCCGAAAGTGATTTTCTGTACGACGGAAAGTGAACTGTCGAATATTATGCAAGCGCTGTCCAGCGGTGCAGATGAATATGTGATGAAGCCGTTTGATGCGGAAATTATTAAAGGTAAGCTTCAGCAAATCGGTGTAATGGAATAGTAACTCTGTGACAATTCGTGTTTTATTAGTCGATGATTCCGCGATTATTCGCGGCTTAATGAGCAAGGCGCTTAGCCAAGAC
>JAYTDB010000106.1:0-5067 GCA_043736135.1 Rickettsiales bacterium | reverse complement strand
GTGGGATTGACCGCTTTGTCGGTGGAAATCATCACCATGTAATTCACGGCATGTTTTACGCAGGCATCAGCTATAGTCTTCGTGCCAAAGATATTGGTGAGGATGGCTTCTTCGGGATTGGACTCAGACAGCGGCACATGTTTAATGGCAGCGGCATGAAAGACAATTTCTGGTTTGATGCGGTCAAACACATGCGCGACTTGTTGGGCATTGCGGACATCGCCGAGTATCGGGGTGATAGCAATGCGTGCGCCAATTTCGCGGTCAATTTGATAGAGGCTATATTCCGAGCTATCTAGCAAGGTGAGTGTAGCGGGTGCAAAACATGCGACCTGCCTACATAATTCGCTGCCAATACTGCCGCCAGCACCCGTAATCAACACGCGTTTTCCGCGAATGAATTCGCTCATCGCTTGTTTGTCCAGCGGGGTTTGCGGGCGTCCGAGCAGGTCTTCAACCGCTATCGGCTGTACGGCGAGTTTTTCGTCAAAATGTTGTTTGAATTCACTTAAGCGCGGGATGCGCGCAACAGACAGGGCCAGCGCATCAGCGGTTTTCATGATTTGCTGTATTTGCTCACCCGAAAGCGTGTTGTCAGTAATGAGAATTTTATGCGGTTTTTTTCCTTCGCGCTCGAGCTTTTTGACAGCCGCGGCGAGGCTATCAATCGCGCCGTAAATACGGGTGCGTTGAATCATTCTATTTTTGCGGTTACTATCTTCATCAATAATGCCAACGACCTGATAGAGTGTCCGCGCGTCGCGGCTCATGTCTTGAATGAACTGTTCAGCAAGCCCTGTTGCACCAATTAACAAAACGGGGATTTTGGCTTTTTCATCAAGCGTCATTTCCCAATGCAAGCTACGATCTTTGAGTGCACGATAGGCAAAGCGGGGGGCTGCGAGTAATATCATCAACAGCATCCAATTAATAACCAGCGCTGAGCGCGGAATCATATCCAGCCGGTTAAAAATAAACATGCAACCCGCAAAAATTAAAATGGCGAGGGTTGCGGATTTCGCAATAGCCACCATATCGAGCATGGAGGCGAAACGCCATAGCCCACGGTAAAGCCGCTGGCTGGCAAAAACAGCTACGCAAACAAAAGTAAACAGGTACGTCGCCTGATAAAGATATTCATCGGTGATATAAAAATCATCCGTGCCGAGGCGTATATAGAGCGAAAGAACAAAGCTTGCCGCTGCCATGAACGCATCATGAAAGGCGGCAATTAAGCTGCGTTTGTTGATACGCATCATGCCGTTTTATCCAGTATGATAGAGGGTTTGTTTTCATGGGCAAAAAAGCCCATCAACATGAATGTCGCCATATAGGCCAGTCCGATAAATAATATATCCAGCTCTGGCGTTAGTGTGCTGTATACGGCCAAGAATCCAAGCAGCATATTTAGCCCGACAATGTAACGCACGATAATATTGTGCTTCCAACCTTTGCGGGCAGCTTTTTGGTAGTAATGCTCAGAATGTGCCTGCCAGATTTTTTGTTTGCGATAGAGGCGTTTGAATAAGGTAACACTGCTATCGCTGACATAGTAGGCGGGTAGAATCATGGCGGCAACCCAATAGCCTTGGAGCAACAACGTAAGCAATAAGTATCCTAAAATAAAGCCGAGCGGAATGCTGCCGACATCGCCCAAGAAAATGCGTGCGGGATGTTTGTTCCACCACCAAAAGCCGCAAGCGCTTGCTGCGACAATCATGCCGTAATTCGCTATTGAGCTAGGAAACAGATTGATAAATACCATGATGAATGTCGCGCCCAGTCCAACCGATGTCAATTCTGCCGCGCTGATACCATCAATACCGTCCATAAAATTGAACAGATTAATCATCCACACCCAGGCGATACCGAGCATGATTTTTTCCAGTAGCGGTGGAATCAGCGGCGATAATAGATGATCAGGAACAAATGCCAGCGGAATAGACACCGCAATGATTTGCACCGCAAACCGTATAAAAACAGGGACGCCGAGTAAGTCATCTAAAAGTGCAATTGCCGCCAGTAATAAAATAGAAATGGCTATATAAATTGGCACATCGGCAATCATCATTGGAATGAGAATAGCAAATATAACCGCGAGTCCGCCCCCGCGCGGGGTCGGGTTTTTATGGTTGCTGCGGGCGTTTGGCCTATCTAGCAATAGCGGATTATTGCGAAAAGCAAGGATGAGCAAACGCGTACCCGCCAGCGAGATGAAGAATGCAGCAAAAGTGAGATAGAGTGTGAAGGTCATTTTCGTCCAAATAAATGTTCTATATCACCCCGTTTTAACTCAATATAGGTCGGACGTCCATGATTGCATTGTCCTGAGGAGGGGGTTTGTTCCATTTCGCGCAAAAGCATGTTCATTTCTGGGATATTTAGCATTCTGCCCGCGCGAATGCTGGCATGACACGCCATAGTGCCGCAAACATGATGCAATTGTTCGGCAAGGCTTATCGCTTCGCCGTGTTCTTTGATGTCATCGGCCAGCGCACGCATCAGCGCTTGTACATCCACTTCGCCGAGTAAGGCGGGGGTTTCGCGCACGACAATGCTGCCTTCGCCAAAACCATCAATGACGAGCCCTAATTTGCTAAATTCATCCGCTTTTTCAAGCAAGGCTTCAGCAATGGCGGGCTCACATTCAATCACTTCAGGAATGAGTAGCGGCTGGCGTTTGGCATCTGACTGCGCCAGCGACACTTTCATTTTTTCATAGACCAACCGCTCATGCGCGGCATGTTGATCAACGATGACAAAACCGTTTTCTGTCTCGGCAACGATATAGGTTTTATGCAGTTGCGCGCGCGCAGCACCGAGCGGAAATTGCGTGTAGTCTTGAATGGATTCGCTTTGTTCTGTTGGTCGCGCCATCGGTGGCAATGGGTTATAGGCATAGGCGGTGGGTGTTTGATAGCTGCTACCATATTCGCGGAAGGCGGAGGGCTGGCCAGTTTGCGCGGCGGCATGTGAAAAGAGCGGTGCACTGAAATGCGGGGTGGTGTTGGCGGATTGAAAGCGTTCTAGCAAAGAGGCCGATGCCGTATTGGTTGCGCGGAAACCTGCCGATTGCAGGGCGTTGCGAATCGCGCCAATAATCAGCCCGCGCACGCCTTGTGAATCGCGGAAACGCACTTCGGTTTTGGCGGGGTGCACATTGACATCCACCTCTTGCGGCGGCAGTTGAATGAACAGGGCAACGACAGGGTAGCGGTCATGCGAGATGACATCCTGATACGCCGCTTTGACAACGCCGAGTAGTAGCTTATCGCGCACAGGTCTGCCGTTGACGAATAAATGCTGTTGTGTGGAATTGCCAACATGATAGGTGGGGAGTGAGGCAAAACCCGCAAGGCTGATAGATTCGCGCTGATGATTTAGTTCAATCGAATTTTCAAAAAACTCGCGCCCCATAATATCACCGAGTCGTGTATGCAGCGCATTGTCTTGATTATACGCGCCCAATTTGAGCGAGGACTTTCCGTCTGCCGTGAGGGTGAAGGAAAGGGTGGGATGCGCCATCGCAATTTTTTTAACGATATCGGATATTTGTCCCGTTTCGGCGCGGTCGGATTTAAGGAAGTTCAACCGCGCAGGGGTGGCGTAAAATAAATCGCGTACTTCAATGCGTGTGCCAAAAGGAACGGTGGCGGGACTCGGACTGGTGGCGATGCCGTTTTCAACCGCAATGCTCCAGCCATGCTCGCTGTTTTTTTGGCGGCTGGTAATGCTGGTGCGGCTGATGGAGGCGATGGCAGGTAATGCCTCGCCGCGAAATCCGAAATGGCGAATATCGAGCAAATCATCGCTGGGGAGTTTGGAGGTTGCGTGACGCAATACCGCTACTTGCATTTCCTCGGCGCTCATGCCCTTGCCATTATCTTGAATGATGATGAGGTTTTTCCCTGCCTCAGCGATGGTGATGTCGATGGTGGTTGCACCCGCATCAATGGCATTTTCAACCAGCTCTTTGATAACGGAGGCGGGACGTTCGATCACCTCACCCGCGGCGATACGATTGATGAGTTCAGCGGGCAATACGCGGATGGTCATGCTTGCCCTAGCAAGTAGTTGCGGGCGAGAATTTTGCCTTCTTCCACGGCAGGTTGATCAAACGGATCAACCTCGAGCAGCTGCGCCATGAAGAAAATCTCCAGCATGAAATGGGCGAGCAATGCGCCCAAGCTTTTTTCATTCAATACTTCAAGCGTCAGCAGGCGAACGCTGCGTTTATTATGCACCAGTGTTTCCAGCGTTGCTTGCTGTTCTGCGCCGATGACATCGCCAGTGGTTTTGTTTTTCAAATAATCCAGCTCAGGGTAATCTGGCGCGTGAATCGCTTGCCCACCGCCTGTCCGCTCGTGAAAAATAAGGGTGAAGAATTTATCATTAGGCCCATCGAGATATAGCTGTAATTGGCTATGCTGGTCAGTCGTGCCAACCGCGCGAATCGGTGTGCTGCCCTTGCCGTTTTTGCCCAAACTTTCCGCCCAGCACTGCCTGTACCATGTGCTGAAATTCGCTAGCCGTTGGCAGTAAGGCAACATGACTGAAAGGTTTTTGCCTTGTTGAATGGCGTTATATTGCAAGGCAGCGCCAAGCCGCGCAGGGTGGGTGGCTTGCCCGAGCTTGGCTATGACATCGGCTGCACCAATGCGGAAATCGGCAATCGGTAAGCCCATTAATGCAGCGGGTAGGAGCCCAACGGCGGTGAACAAAGAAAAACGCCCGCCAATATCGCTTGGGTGATCCATGAGGGTGATAGCATTTTCAGTGGCGAAACGGCGCAGCGGGCTGTCGCTTGGCATGGTCAGCACCATGAAATGTTCGTTGATTTTGTTGCCCAGCGTTGGTTTGAAATGATGGTAGAATGCAAAAAACTGGCTGATGGTTTCCACCGTATTGCCCGATTTGCTGATGGCGATAATATACGTTTTTTCAGGCGGGCAATCCGCAAAAAGCGCGTCAATCTCAACAGGGTCGATATTATCAAGTACGTGGAGCGTTGGGCGTTTCGCTTGCAGGTCAATATTGCGGAGCACTTCGCCGCTGAGCCCAGAACCG
>JAYTDB010000105.1:0-2425 GCA_043736135.1 Rickettsiales bacterium | reverse complement strand
GTGATGCGCCCGCCGCCAGCCATATACAACATGTCGCCTTGACCAAGCAATTGCTCGGCGCCTTGCTCACCCAAGATGGTGCGAGAATCAATGCGTGAGGTCACTTGGAACGAAATACGCGTTGGGAAGTTGGCTTTAATCACGCCGGTAATAACATCGACCGATGGGCGTTGGGTCGCCATGATGATATGAATTCCGGCAGCGCGTGCCATCTGCGCGAGGCGTTGAATCGAGCCTTCGATGTCTTTGCCTGCCATAATCATCAAATCCGCCATCTCATCGACCACAACGACGATAAACGGCAATGGCTGCATATCAAGCGCTACTTCTTCAATGATAGGTTCACCAGTGTCAGGATTAAATCCTGTCTGCACAGTACGCGTTAGCGTATGACCTTTGGCTTTTGCCTCATTAATTTTTTTGTTATAGCCTTCGATATTTTTTACGCCTTGATTGCTCATCAAACGGTAGCGGTTTTCCATCTCTTTCACTGTCCATTTCAGCGCAACCACAGCTTTGCCTGGCTCGGTGACGACAGAGGTGAGCAGATGCGGGATGCCTTCATACACCGAAAGCTCAAGCATCTTCGGATCAATCATGATGAATTTACATTCTTCAGGCGTGAGTTTATACAGCAGCGACATAATCATCGTGTTGATGGCAACCGATTTACCCGAACCCGTTGTACCCGCAACGAGGAGATGTGGCATCTTCGCCAAATCAACAACGATGGGCTGACCACCAATGTCTTTACCCAACGCCAGCGGCAATTTTGCTTCGGTGGATTCAAACGCTTCATGTTCTAATATCTCGCGGAAATAAACCGTTTCGCGGGTGCTGTTTGGTAATTCAATACCCAGCACATTGCGGCCAGGTACGGCAGCGATACGCGCTGAAATAGCGCTCATCGAGCGGGCAATATCATCCGACAAACCAATCACGCGGGATGATTTTGTGCCAGCCGCAGGCTCTAATTCATAGAGCGTTACAACAGGACCAGGGTGGATTTCTGAGATGTCGCCATTCACGCCGAAATCTTGCAATACGCTTTCAAGCAATTTTGCGTTCTGCGTGAGAGCCGATTCGGACAGGCCTGTTTTGCGGCTACGCGGCGGCGCGGTGAGTAATTTACACGGAGGCAATTCATAATCACCTTGTGGCAAGGCGAGGGCTGCTTGCACCTTCGGCTGCGATTTTGCAGCGCGAGTCGCTTCGATGCTCGGTGATTTTTTGCTAACACGCGGAGCGCGTTTTACCGGCTCGTCTTCTTCCTCTTCTTCATATTCCACTTCGTCGCGCTTCCAGAACATCAGCTTATTGTACCAGCGCGGAGTATATTCTTCCTCTTCATATTCGATGTCCGCATCTTCATCATCCAATGTTTGCGGACGTCCGGGCATAAAGCGCATAAGTAGTCCCAGCAACGTATGAGCACCCTGTTTACACATTGCGACGACGCCCAACCATTCCGCAATGCTCATACCAAAGGCGAGTGATAAGAGTGCTACGCAAAGAACGAAGGTGCCGATAACGAACAGGCTATTTTTAAATAAATCATAAAATTTATCGTGTAGCAGGCTGCCCATGGAGCCGCCAAAGCCACTAGAGATAGGCCATGAAAGTGGTGGCTCAATGCCCGCGAATAATGCGGTTGCTAGGGCAATTGCTCCGAGTAGAAAGCTTGTCCGCAGCCACATATAGCCAAGCGGTTGGTCGCGGAATAATTTGATACTCCATGCAACGGGCACCATCACTAATAACACACTCGCCAAGCCCATTACTTGTAACAACACATCGGCGGTGTAGGCGCCAAGTGTGCCACCTAAATTAGAAATGGCGCCATCGGTTGCGCGGTTGAATGAAGGGTCCGCAGGATGATAGCTCACCAAGCTCAGTGCGATGAATCCGCAGATGATAGCGATGAGGGTTGCAGATAAGATAGGGAGGGGGTTGCGTTTGTCAGTCATAATGCCTATGTGATACCATGTATTTGCGAGTATTATAGCTATAGCTCATGATTTATTAATCTATCGTTTATAATATGAATCATATTTCATTTAGGATTTTGTCAGATTATGAAGGTTAAACCCAAAAAAACCAGCCAAATTATCAAAGAAACCATCGAATTTTGTAGTAGCGAGGGGGATTTGGCGATTGGTACGTTCCTCGAACTATTGGGTGACCGCGCTTTTTATATCGCTATTTTGATATTTTCACTGCCCAATTCATTGCCTGTTCCAGGTATTCCTGGTTTTTCGACTGTTACGGGTGTGCCGATTACGTTTATTGCCCTGCAACTGATGTTGGGGCGCGAAACCATCTGGCTTCCCAAAGCGATTGCCACCAAAACTTTTAAGAAACAATCGTTGAGTAAAATGTTGAGCAAGGCATTGCCGGGCGTGGTGTGGCTTGAAAAATTCCTAGC
>JAYTDB010000104.1:0-3373 GCA_043736135.1 Rickettsiales bacterium | reverse complement strand
GTTTTCACCTCAGACGTATAGGCAATTTTTCGTTTAGCCATGATTCGTATTTCCTTTTAAATGCGCCGCTCGTATCCAATAATCGGGATGAGCTAACTTCATTATTTCCGCTGCCTTCATACAATCTTCTAGCGTATCAAACAATGCAAAACACGTTGCCCCGCTGCCTGACATGCGCGCCAGCTGGCAATGCGGCAGCATTTTCAATTGTTCAAGCAAGCTTGCAATCTGAGGGTGAAAGCTGATTGCGGGCGTTTGCAGGGCGTTATGCGTCGCCTTCAGTAAATCCATCAGGGAGGCAGGCGTTGCAAATGATGCGGGTATAGCTATTACCGCATCAAACGGCGGTATGTACGCGCGGAATGTCTCAGGCGTTGAGGAATGCACACGCGGATGCACCAATAAAACAGGGCACTCAAATGCCACATCAATCGGCTGGATTTGCTCCCCCACACCTTCCATCAATAACGGATATGCATGCACGCAGGCGGGTATATCCGCCCCTAATCGCGCACCGATGGCCGCTAATTTCTCCAGCGAATAATCCAAATTCCACAGCGTATTTAATGCGCGGAGCGTTGCCGCCGCATCCGCCGAACCGCCGCCTAAGCCTGCACCAATCGGCAGATTTTTATGCAGTGTTATCGCAACGTCACACGCCCTGCCCGCAACCTCTGCCAGCGCAAACGCGGCTCTGGATACCAAGTTTTTGGCGACATCTTCCTGCGATAAAATCGCCGCATGTTCGCCCATTATCGTAAGCGAAAAACCATCGGCAGGCTGAATGGAAATCTCATCGCCCACATCGGCAAATAAAACAAGGCTCTGCAAAAGATGATAGCCATCTTGTCGCTTTCCCGTGACATGTAAGAAGAGATTTACTTTAGCGCAGGCGAGCATTAGTTGACGTCAATGCTAGACGGAGCAGGCTCGACAGCGGCGCGCGCTGGTTTTTCACTATCAGGCAAACCACCATTTGCTATCTTCTGCTGAATCAATAATAGCTGCTGTTGGTCCGGCTTATAGGTCAGAGCGCGTTGCCACTGGAACAACGCTTCTTTTTTACGTCCCAAACGGAAATATACATCGCCCAAATGGTCATTCACCGTCACATCTGAAGGCATCAAATCAACCGCACGCTCCATATATATCAATGCATTTGGATAGTCTTTGAGCAAGAAATACGCCCAGCCCAAACTATCGACAATATTCGCATCACTCGGACGGCGATCCACCGCACGCAGCAACATATCCCGCGATTTCTCAATATCCTCGCCGCGCACCACCATGCTATAAGCATAATAATTCAGTACATCGGGCTGATTTGGCGCAATGGTGAGCGCTTTTTCAAAACCGGCCTTCGCATTGTCCCACTGATTCAGACGCTCATAACAAGTGGCTTGCGAATAATAAATCGCCCAATCATTTTTGCTTGGCACGTCGATGCGTTTAATTCCCTCGCCGTAGGCAACAGCAGCTTCCGTGAATTTCTTATCCGCCCGTAATAAATCACCCTTCACAACCCATGGCTGCGGCGCTTTTGGTTGCGCGGCAATCAAGCTAGACAGCATCTTGGTCGCTTCTTCGTTTTTACCCGCAACTTTTAAATTTAACACCTGACGTAATTGCGCCTCAACATAAAGCTGACTATGTGCAGGAATACTTGCCAAAGCAGCGTTTGATAAGGCATTATAGTCGCCATCTTTCAGCACATCCGCCAACGTCAGCGATACTAAATAAAAATCTGGGCGAATATAGCGCGCCAACTGCAAATACACCGCCGCATCATGCTGAACACCGGCCATCTGCATCACGCTGCCCATCGTATAAAGTACTTCGGCAATGCCATCAGCAGGCGTAATCACCATCGATTCCAACGGTTCAGACGCTATTTGTGGGCTTGCCTCATGAAACGCATCCATCGCCGCTTTTAAAGCTGCTGGTTTTCCGTGTGCATCATAAAAATGCTGCGTCATTTGTAGCCAGCGCAGCGGCGTCTCGCCCTCGCCCACGGCTTCCTGAAAATTCAGCGTCGCCTGATCGGTGAAAGCCGCTGCATTATTAATCAGCGCCAGATGATAGTTCATCAAAGCAGCGGCCTTGCCAACAGTCACAGGTAACTGCTCAATCATCACAGGGTTTTTCATCTGGCCTTTGCCAACGTCAATCCACGCATCCAATAGCGGTACCCAAAGCTGCCCGTTCGCCTGCCCAAACGATTCATTTATACGCTTGGAGGCCTTGTCAAAGTCGCCTTGTTTAACCGAATCCGCGACCAACAACAGCTCCGCCAGCGGATCCATCATATCACTTTTTTCCACCTCCTGCGCGAGTGCGAGCGCCAAAGGCAAATCGCCTTTTACCACCTGCATAATCATCAATTGCGAGGTGATATCGCCACTATCAGGATATTGCTTGTGTAATTTAGTCAGATAGGTAATCGACGCGCCAATATCACCCTTATTCCGCGCATAGCGGCTGGAAAGATAATTTGCGGCCACACCATCGACCAAATTCGCCGCTTTTGGCTCTGGCGTCAGGGCAACTTGTTGTTCAATGCTGGGGGCAGCGTCCGATTGATCGGGCGCAACAGCCTCTTGCGCATGCGCAGAAGTCGCGAATAACAGCAGGTTAGCTAAGAAAATAAGGCGACGGGGCATAATAATCACAAAAAACGCTTGCACGAAGGAAGTATATTAATAGAATCCGCACGAATTTAAAACAGTTTTCTCGAATTATAATGTGAAGTGGAATCGTTATGGCTAAAGGCAGTAAGAATAATCCGGAAGCGCGTGGTAAGGTTACCGAGCTTCGTAAATACAATGATAAAACCGTAAAGCCTGTGCTGTTCATCATGCGCGGCGTGGGTCGTTATATGGCTGCGGCTTATGAAAATGGCGAACTCGCCCTCGATCCAAAAACAAAATTGCCAATCGCTTACAAAAGCGTTTAGTTTTTATTAGTTTCTAAATCCTTTTCTAGCATCTCGCGCCTGTTCAAGGTGCGAGACGATAGCATCATATAATCTATCATGAATATGCAGCAGAGCCAAATTTGTCTTGGGGTCGAGCTTAAGCTGTATATCCTCGGGATGTGCCAAAACTATTCTGGACAGCCCCTTATTGTGGTAAAGCGGGTGACGTTCTTTGCCTAGAGAAACACTTTCACAGTAACGCGCAAAATTATTTACCGTTGTTCCTTGCCGCGTATCGGCATCATAATGCTTATAAATCTCATGAATCGGATGCCAATGCTCATCCGCTTTTTTTATTCCTGGTATCCCACAAAAAGCATCCTTTTTTTGGTTTGGAGCGAGTGGGTAGCCCTGACAGAAATTATCACTTAGCTGCACACCGATTTCATCAAACAACAA
>JAYTDB010000103.1:0-1810 GCA_043736135.1 Rickettsiales bacterium | reverse complement strand
TCACCTGCCTATTTGAATATTACGCGGCAGGCAACACACTATCTATCATCGCCGTTGGCGGTTACGGACGGCGCGAGCAGTGCCCGCACTCTGACGTGGATTTATTATTTTTAACACCGGATATGCCCTCTAAAGAAACATCAAGTGCCGCAGAATCCATTTTATATATATTGTGGGATCTGGGTTTTAAGGTGGGGCACGCCCATCGCACCATCAATGATGCGCTACATTTTGCGCAGGATGATTTGCATATCCGCACGGCTATGCTGGATGCGCGACTGATTTGCGGGGATAAGACTCTCTATAATCATTTGATGAAACGCTTCTGGAGCGAAATTGTTGAGGGGACTGCCCTGCAATTCGTGGAAGCCAAGCTCCAAGAGCGCGACAAACGTCATTCGCGCTTTGGCGATTCACGTTACCGCTTAGAACCCAACGTCAAAGAAGGTAAAGGCGGCCTGCGCGATTTACATATGTTGTGGTGGTTGGCGCGCTATGTTTACCGAATCAATTCGCTCGAAGAAATGTGCGAACGCGGTTATCTCACACAAGACGAACTCAACAGCTTCCACAAAGCGACTAACTTCTTACTGCGTGTACGCATTTTGATGCATTATCAGGCAGGCTACGGCGACGACCGCCTCTCGTTTGATAAGCAGCTCACCATTGCGCAGGCCATGGGATTTCGCCACAGCTCGCCGAACTTATCCATCACCCGATTCATGCGCCGTTATTTCATGTCGGTTGCGATGGTCGGAAGCCTCACGCGCATTATTTGTGCATTGCTCGAAGATGAAAAGAAACGTAAGCCACAAAAACCACTGGGCTGGGCAAATTTAACTGCCACAGATGCATCTATTTTTAAGCTCGAAGGCGAGCGCATTAACGTGGTGTCGGACGATGTATTCTTACAGCATCCCGTTTCGATGATTAGCCTATTTCATCTCGCGCAAGAACAGTCACTCGACATTCACCCCAATGCGCTGCGTGCCCTAAATCGCTGCTTGCATTTGGTTGATCATCATTTTCGTGAAAACGCTGAAGCAAACACACTATTCCTGAAAATTTTGCAATCGACAAAAAACCCGGAAACCTGCTTGCGGCGTATGAGTGAGGCGGGGTTGCTTGGTCGGTTTATCCCTGAGTTTGGACGCATCACAGGGCAAACACAATTCAATATGTACCATGTTTATACCGTCGATGAGCATACGCTGGTAGCGCTCGGAATCTTACACGCCATCGGCAAAGATAAGCTGCGCGAAGAAGCCCCGCTTGCATCTGATATCATGCCACGCATCGCGCAAAAACACGTGCTCTATCTCGCACTATTTTGTCATGATATTGCCAAAGGTCGCGGCGGCGATCATTCAGAACTGGGTGAAGCGATTGCACAAAAATTGGCAAAGCGTTTTGGCTTTACGCAGGAAGAATGCGATACAACGGCGTGGCTCGTGCTGAACCATTTGTATCTAAGTAACACCGCTTTCAAACGCGATTTGAATGACCCAAAAACCATCGCTGATTTTGTTGCGTTTGTGCATACACCTGAGCGCCTCAAGTTATTATTGGTGATGACGGTTGCTGATATTCGTGCCGTTGCGGATGGGGTGTGGAACGAGTGGAAAGGACAACTCATGCGGGATGTTTATACCCGCGCCATGCAAGCAATGGGCTCATCCGAGAACCTTGTCATTGAAAATCCTAAAGAGTCTCTCAGACTAGCCCTTCATGAGTATTTTCCTACGCTAACCGCTGGGCAGATTAACGAGTATTTCAATAATGGATCGGATGGTTTCTGGGCGAGCTGCAG
>JAYTDB010000102.1:0-3225 GCA_043736135.1 Rickettsiales bacterium | reverse complement strand
TCTTCTTTAATACTGCGGCGAAAAATCCGTCCATGCCGCCGAGTTCGCTTAAATAGCAAGGCAAGCTGCGCACTTCGCCGCGCTTGGTGAGTAATTCGCTCATACCGCCGATGATGCTAGCCTCAACAGGAACGAGTTCAATATCGTTACGTTCAGCGAGGATGGCAGTGATTTGATCTTCGCCTTCTTGCGGTTGCAGCGAGCAGACGGAATAAACCAGTTTTCCGCCCACCTTCAGCATGTCGAGCGCGTGGCGCAACAAGCGCGATTGTATTTCAATGAGCCGTTCGATATCGGCAGGTTTGCGTAAATGCGCGACATCAGGATGGCGGCGCAATGTGCCGGTTGCCGAGCAGGGTGCATCCAGCAAAATTGCATCAGGCGCGAATGCAGGAATCCATTTGCTGGCGTCAGTCGTGATATATTCCGCTTGTAATTGCAAGCGGTGAACATTGGTTTTTAGCATAGCGATACGGTCTTTCGACATATCCACCGCTGATACTTTTGCACCTGCTACAGCAAGCTGAGCGGTCTTCCCACCGGGAGCCGCACATAAATCAATCACGCGCTGGCTACGCACATCACCAAGTAATTTTGCCGGCAACGTCGCCGCCATATCTTGTACCCACCACTCACCTTCGGCAAAACCCGGAAGTTGTGTTAAATTGCGCGCTTCAGTGAGGCGTACGGAGCCCGTTGGCAGCACCGTACCTTTTAGCGTTTCCGCCCATTTCGCAGGCTCCGATTTCACGCTGATATCGAGCGGCGGTTCTTGCAAATGCATCGCACAGATGGCACGCGTTTTTTCTTCACCATACGCTGCCACCCAAATATTCCACAGCCATTCGGGCGTATTGATTTTAGTCGTGTCTTGCGCGTCCGTTAGGGCTTTTCCGTCTTTGGAGATGCGTTTTAAAATCGCATTGACCAGACCCGAATATTTATCCATGCGGATTTGTTTGGTGAGTTCCACCGTCGCGTGAACAGCCGCGTGTGGCGGGGTTTCCAGCCAGATAAGTTGCGCAACACCCATACGTAGCGCGTGCATCACGCGGACATTGCGTTCACCGAGCGGACGGTCAATAAATTGCGCCAGCAATGCGTCAATTTGTCCTAAATGACGTAGCGTTGTTTTGGCAACCAACTGCGCAAAGCCACGATCTGATGGGCTGAGATTCGCAAAATAGCGATCTTGCGGCCACGCAGAATCAAGCGGCTTTTGCTTATCCAGCGTATGCGATAATGCGCCAAGTGCACTCAGTCTTGCGCTAGAATTTTCCGTTGCATTCACCTTGGTTGCGTGTAGTTTGTCCATAGTTTTTTTCGTTTCCAAAATTCACGCTAAACTAAGGTAGGTCGCCATGAAATACAATCCCCTTTTGTTGATTGCTGCAATTTTGTCAATTTCCACGCCTGTTATGGCGGCAGATGTACTTGTTCGCAGCATTTCCGTGCAAGGTGAGGCAAGGGAGGAAGTGGCGCCAAATCAAGCCATTTTATCAGGACAATTGCTTAGTAAAGCTAAGCAATTAGCCGATGCTAAGCAGCAAAATGATAAGCTGGTAGAGCGTGTGCTTGCGGTGGCAAAGCAATTTGATATTCCCAAGGAAAAGGTGAGCGCGTCAAACGTGTATATTTCGCAGGAATATAGCTATGAAAACAACAAGCAGGTGCCAAAAGGCTATATCGTCAGCCGTAATTTAAATATCACCATGGATAAGCTGGATGTGCATGAGCGCGTGCTTTCTGCCTTGGTTGAAAATGGCATCGATCAGATTAATGGCGTGCAATTCGGCGTGAGCGATGTGGAAAAACGCAGCGATGATTTGCGTGTAAAAGCCGTGGTAAATGCGTATGCGCGTGCGGATTCGCTGGCAAAAGCAGCCGGCGCAAAATTGGGCAAAGTAATTACGATTAGCACGAGTGGTGCATCGTATCAGCCGCAGCCAATGATCATGCGGGCGATGAAAGCGCCTGGTGCAGTAGCAGAAATGTCGGTTGCGCCGAGCTTGCCTGGTTTGACCAGCTTGCAAGAATCGGTTTCTGTGACGTATGAGCTGGAATAATGAAAGATGATACGATGAAAGATGACAAAGAAAAGGATGTGATTAAGCTGGAAAAATCGACACCTGTCATTCGTCCGCTTCCACCTGAGCATGGCGGCCAAAAAGGCCCAGAGCCTACGCGCTACGGCGATTGGGAAAACAAAGGAAAGTGTGTGGATTTTTAATGCGCTGGATTATCATTTTACTCATTGCCGTTGCGGTCTATCAGGCTTTTACCCCTTATGTCGGCAGCACCGGACGCATTGTAACGCCCACTGAAATTAGTAGTCTCAGCGCGGATGTGCAGCTGGTTGATAGCAAGGATATAACAAGGTTGCTTACCAAGGCAAAAAAGCCGACAGTGATGATGTTTTATGCGTCATGGTGCAATTATTGTAATGCGCTGATGCCTGCTATCCATTCACTCTGGCAAGAGGGTGTGTTTAAAAATACCAACCTTGTTTTTATCTCGATTGATACTGAGCTATCACCCATATCGAGCTATTTATTGCGTAAGGATTATCTGACGATGGTTGGAAGCTCACCGCATGTACTGCGGCAGGATACACGCCCAGCGTTATATGCAGCACTAGCTGCGCGGGGTTCGACGTATAAAGGTGGAATTCCCTATATCGGGTTTTTTAATAAAAATGGGCAGATAGTTTTAGAGCTTTTAGGCCTTGTTACGCGCGATGCTATTCGTGATGCTGTAAAAGAATTGGAGCAATAATGTCTAATGTTACTACTCATCGTCCGCTCTTGATTGCCATTACGGCGACGCTGGGATTCTTCTTTTTACTACTGTGGTTTTACGTCACCAACCTTTATCAAACGCGGTTTTTTGAAACAGGCGGGATTGTTATTGCCTATCAGGCGATGCGGATTTTATACATTCCGTATCTTATATGGCTACAATATGCGCTGGGGCGTTTTGTCATTCCTGCGAAGGCGGGAATGTTGGATGACAAACTTGCACGCTTCATCAGCTGTTTTTTTGCAGGCACGGCGCTGTGGCATATTGCGCTTCTTGCTATTGGGCTTGCGGGCTTTCTTTATTATCCGGTGATGCTGGCGATGGTGATTGTGGTGATGCTTGCGTCGATTCCGCATTTGGCGAAAATTATATCGAATATTTCTTTAGTGCCGTTGAAAAAATTGGCTGGTGACGAAAAAATGATGG
>JAYTDB010000101.1:0-2110 GCA_043736135.1 Rickettsiales bacterium | reverse complement strand
CGCCACCCTCTTCACCTGCGCCAACAGCAGCATTTTTTTCGTCTAACGGATCTTTTTCATCAGCCATAATAAGCTCCTTATTTTATACAGATTCTCTATATATAGGCACGTCATGATAAATAATGCGTTAACGCCCTAAATGCAATTTTTATTCATCATAATTATCAACTTGGCACGCTTCATGCATAACCATACCTGAGTCTATCAAAGGATTGGTTATGGATAATGGAATTTACATCGCACTGTCTAAGCAATTGGCGCTTTTCCGCCAAATGGCAGTCACGACCAATAACATGGCTAATGCGAATACAGCCGGCTTTCAGGCAGAACAAACCGTATTTGAATCGTATTTGCAACCAGACAATAATCTCGGCAATAAAAATAAAATGGCATTTGCCAATGATGTATCGACCTATCGTGATGTGCAAGATGGTGCACGCCGCGTCACTGGCAACCAACTCGACGTCGCACTCGAAGGTGTCGGTCAATATTTCATGGTAGAGACGCCACTCGGCACGCGCTACACCCGCGCAGGTAATTTTACACTCGATGGCAACGGCATACTCATCACACCAGAAGGCTACCCCGTACTCGATAACAGCAATCAACGTATCGAGTTTCCGCAAAACGCTACTAATATCAATATCGGCGCTGCTGGGAATATATCCGTAAATGGCGACGATTTTTCTAGTATTGGCGTTGCTATATTTGAAAACCCACAACTGATGACGCAAACGGCTAGCGGTCTTTATAAAAGCGAAATCGCACCAACCATTGGCGATGAAGAAAATTTAAAAATCACTCAAGGTGTGCTTGAAGAAGCAAACGTATCACCCATTATCGAAATGACACGGATGATCGAGGTTTCTCGACAAGTAGCAAGCGTCGCAAAATACATCGAGACCATCAACGATTTACAACGAAAAACCACCAATACTTGGACACAACAATCATAATAAGGGAATAACCCCATGCGTTCATTAAATATTGCAGCTACCGGAATGTTGGCACAACAGCTTTATGTTGATGTGATTTCACAAAACTTGGCGAACATCAACACCACCGGCTACAAAAAAGAAACGCCCGAGTTTCAAGATTTGCTGTACCAAAATCAAAAGCGTGTGGGCACAAACTCGTCCGATACAGGCACCATCGTGCCAACGGGTATTCAAATTGGTTTGGGTGTGAAAACGGGCGCTATTTATCGCTCGCATACACAAGGCACGCTGCAAAATACCGGCAATACACTCGACGTCGCTATTCAAGGGCGCGGCTTCCTGCAAGTAACCCTTCCTGGTGGCAGCTTGGCTTATACGCGTTCTGGCTCATTGCAGCTCAGCCCTAATGGTGAGCTGGTTACAGCTGACGGTTTCTTAATTGAGCCTGCCATCACCATTCCCAATAATGCTATTGAAGTAACCATCAATGAATCAGGCGAAGTATTTGCAACCTTACCCAACACCATTGATGCACAAAATCTAGGTCAGCTACAAACAGCAAACTTCATCAACGAAGCAGGCTTGCAAGCAATCGGCAGCAACTCCTACATCGAAACCACTGCATCAGGCTCACCGGTTGTCGGCACACCAGGCACAGATGAATTTGGCACTATATCTCAACGTTTCTTAGAGAATTCAAACGTCGATCCAGTAACCGAGCTGACCAATTTGATTAAGGCACAGCGCGTGTACGAGATGATTTCCAAAGCCATCACCAAAAGTGATGACATGTTACAAAACTTAACTCAGAGCGTGTAATATGAAAAATATTCTTAAAGGTTTTATATTCGGCGCGATTGCGATGCTGATTACCCCTGCACTCGCTATTCAATCCGATTCTAGCGTGACCGAAGCCGAAGCGCCAGTCGTGCAAGAGCAGTATTTCCGCCTGACATATGCGGATGCGGAAGAAGCGATTGCAGCAGCACTGACTGAACGTGGTGCAGGTGCAAAAATTGCCGCCAGCATCGTCCGCAAGAATAATGATTATATTTTCTCATACTCAAACCCTATCAGCGTTGAGATTCGCGGCTTGCGCTATGATGACAAAATCCACCGCTTCACCACAAATTTAGTATCTATCGCAGGCGATAAAGTTATCAGCGCCGTTG